>JAZUHR010000039.1:0-8493 GCA_045641825.1 Lachnospiraceae bacterium | reverse complement strand
TTCATCAAGACCGTCAAGCTTCTGAGCTTCTGCAAGAGGTGCAAGAGTAACTACGTCACAAATCTGTGTCTGTCCTCTTGTAAACATTGCTGAACCATGAACTCTGGGAATAATATCAACTTCTGCAGCGAGAGGTCTGATCTGAGTAATTGCACGGCCGTCAGGACGCTTCTGATCCTTAAGAATCATCTTACGAACAGTCTTCTTCTCGTACTGGTAAACAGCCTCGTCAATAAGAGGAAGCCAGTCTTCCTTGTCTGCAAGACGCTCTGCAAGCATATCCTTAAGATTGCGGATACGCTCCTCACGAACCTGCTTCTCAGGAGAGAACATAACTACTTCCATCTCTGCAGGAGGGATGATCTCCTTGATAGCTGCGAAAAGCTCTTCAGGAATAGCACAGCTGGTGTACTCATGCTTCTGCTTACCTACCTCAGCAACGATAGTGTCGATGAAAGCGATAACCTTCTTGTTTACCTCGTCAGCTGTGTAGATAGCCTCAATCATCTTTGCCTCAGGAATCTGATTAGCACCGGCTTCGATCATGATAACCTTATCTCTGGTGGAAGCAACGGTAAGCTTTAAGTCAGATACAGCAAGCTGTGAAGCATTAGGATTGATAACGAACTGGCCGTCGATCATACCTACCTGTGTGGTAGCGCAAGGGCCGTCGAAAGGAATATCTGAAATTGCTACTGCGATAGCTGAGCCAAGCATAGCTGTGAGCTCAGGTGAGCACTCAGGATCTACGGAAAGAACGAGGTTGTTAAGAGTAACATCGTTTCTGTAATCCTTAGGGAAAAGAGGACGCATAGGACGATCAATAACACGTGATGTCAGGATAGCGTTCTCTGTAGGCTTGCCCTCACGTCTGGTAAAACCACCGGGGATCTTGCCTACTGCGTATAACTTCTCTTCGTACTCAACGGAAAGAGGGAAGAAATCGATACCGTCTCTCGGCTTTTCTGAAGCAGTTGCTGTAGAAAGTACTGTTGTGTCGCCATAGTGCATAAATGCAGCACCATTAGCCTGAGCTGCTACTCTGCCAACGTCTACGGTCAGAGTTCTGCCTGCCAGCTCCATTGAAAATGACTTATAACTCATCTTCTAATCTCCTTAAATTAAAATTTGACAATTATCTTTAATATTATAAACCAATTTTGAAATATATCAAGTCTTAAATTCGAAGGAGTCAAAGTCAAACTTGGTTCCGGGCAGGAATATAAAATCCACCGTGCCCCTTCCGGTAAGTCTGGTAAGATCAATTTCATGTGTATCATTTTGACCTGATATAGCGAAGTTCTGCACTTCTTCAAAGCCGTCACCGGAAAATCTGAGTCTTATGGTCAGGGTATTCAGTTCTGTTTTTCCGTGAATAATAAGCTTTCCGGCGCCCTTTTCACCAAAATCCATGGCATCATAGGAAAGCACAACATTATTACCGATATCAGTCACCGAACGCTGGCCCACCTTGAAGGAATCCCCCAGAATATTACTGTAATCTGCTGCGTTGATTTCACTGAAGGCCTTCTCCTGCTTGGTAAACATAAAGCCCTTGATATGCAGCTTACAATCAGCCATAAATGCTATAGTTTTAAGCCCTTTAAGCCTCTTTGGAAGCTTATAGGTCTCGGGCTGATACTGGTTCCAGATGCAAGGCTTTTTGTAATCAAGGGTGTAGAAAAGCTCACCTCCCTTGTCAGGCTCTCCCAGGTACATATCAATGTGATAGGTATCTCCCGAGAAGGTGAAAAGATCAATCATCATTTCATCCGAGCCGAACTCACCGAAATCGATATTTTTATATATAGCACCGGATCTTGCATTTTCTTCAGTGGAAATACCCTTGTCATTACCGGCACCCACATCCCCCAGCACTCTGTCAAAAAGACCACAGGATATATACTTGTAAGGATTTGTAAAATGATAACCGAAGCCCTCTGCCTTATATTCCAAGCAGGAAATATTCTTGATTTTATCAGTGCCTGATTTGGAAGTGGCACGAATATAACCCATGCCGTCACCGAGAGCTGTTATGCAGGCAGTAATTGTACCGTCAGGATTAGTAACCAGGTCACTTAATTGTATATAATCCACCTCAATACCGGAGACATTTACAGCATTCAGGGTAATGTCCTTATCGCTGGCATTTTTCGGGAAAATTTCTGCTTTTATATTTATCTTCTCGCATCCCGGCTTAAATACAAGGGGCTTATCGGTAGTAAGCTTAATTTCACGAACCGGAATTCTGTCATTAAAGCCCCGTGATAGTTTCGCTTCAACACAGATTTCACCTGTGCCTTCTGCTCTTACCATAGCAAGAAGCTTACCGTTAAAAAGTTTTCTTTTATTTCCCTTATAGGAATCCCAGTCTGTAGAATCGCCGTTATCCATGCCCAGAAGCTTACCGCCGGTCACAGTAAGTTCCACATAATCCATAGCATTCTCTACAGTGAAACCATCCTCATCACATGCAGTAATATCCACAAAAATCAGCTCATTTTCTTTATCGGGATAAATTGTGATTATGCTTCTTTCGGTGCCGTCCGGCTTTCTCTGAGATACGGAATACCTTACATTCCCTTCAGCCGAAAGAACCGGATATCTGCTTTCAGAAAAACTGTGCCTAATATGCTTTGCAATTACATTGCCCCTGATATCATAGGCTACAGCCTTGATTTCACCGGGCTCGTATGGCACCTGCCATAATGGGAATAGCTCCTTACCGTGCTCGTGATCTATATATTTTTTTCCAAGGCTCCTGCCGTTTAAGAAAAGCTCAACAATGTCACCTGTAGAACAAGCTCTTACATCTATAAGCTGCCCTTCATTCCAGCTCCAATAAGGATATACATGCACGAAGGGATTTTCCTCCTGCTTGGTCCACTCCGCCATAAGGCAATAGTAATCATCCTTCGGAAAACCTGCTGTATCCACCTGACCAAAGTATGAATTCTTGGTCTGATAAGGCGTGGGCTCTCCTATATAGTCTGTACCTGTCCACAGGTACTGTCCCATGGAATAAGGTATATCGCGGTCCACATAAACAAGTGCTTCAATAGACTTAGCTCCCCATGACACAGCAGAGTTACCCAGACTTGAGCACTGCTCATCATCCTCGCTCATGGTAATCTCGGAGGCCGGAAAATGATAAACACCACGACTGCTTACAATTGATGATGTTTCGCTTCCGTAAATCACGTAATCCGGATGCTTCTCGTGATGCTCCTCATATAATTTTTCTGCATAGTTATAGCCTGCCAGCTGCACTATTTCTGCGCACTTCTGTCCACCCTCCCAAGGCATGAAATTAGAGCCTATGGTCACATGGCCATTCATGTAAGGATCGTAATTAAGTACCTGAATAGTCAGATGCTTTGTGATAGGCACGCCATGATCCCCATTTACCGTATCGGGAATCTCATTGCCCAGAGACCACATAAGAAGGGAGGCTCTGTTTCTGTCACGTCTCACCCAGCTGGCCACATCTTTGTAAGACCACTTAGGGAAAAATCTGGCATAGTCATAGGCAGTCTTTGGCATTTCCCACATATCAAATGCCTCACAGTCTACCAGCAGTCCCATCTCATCACAAAGGTCAAAAAACTTGGGGTCCGGCATATTGTGGGAGGTTCTGATGGAGTTCACTCCCATTTTTCTAAGTATGGTAAGTTTTCTTCTCATGGCCTCCTTATCGAAAGCTGCCCCCAGAAGTCCCAGGTCATGATGCTCACACACGCCCTTTATCTTTATATTTCTTCCGTTCAGGAAGAGACCTTTTTCCGTATCAAAAACAATGCTCTTAAAGCCTATTTTTATGTGCTCGCTGTCTATTCTCTCATCGTCGAAAAGACGTTTTACAGGCACCAGAGCCACATGCAGGGAATATAGATTCGGACTTTCCGTATCCCAGCGAAGAGGTTTCTCCACTACTGCTTCAGCCTTAAACATGGTCACATCCGCAAATTCGTTAAAATCAGGCATGGCAAATTCAGTAAGGCCGCTTTCGCCTATCTTTCGCTGATTATTTTCCTGTCTTTTCTGGTATAAATCCCTGGCATTACGCATTTCCCTGCCTGCTCCCAGATTGGCTACCAAAGCTCCGTCTTTCCATAAGGAATAAACCGGCATGCAATCCCTACTACCCTTGTAGACTTCAGTTTTGATTTCAATGCGATAATCTCCGTCCTCCAGTTCCGTGGTATGTACATAGGTGCCGTCACATACCAGATATGCATCTTCCTTTGTAATAAAATGCACGTCTCTGTAAATGCCGGCTCCGCTGTACCATCTGGTATTGGGAGAAACATGATTTACACGGACAAAAAGCCTATTCATGCCATATACAAGATACTTTGTAATCTCGAAAGTAAAGGTAGAATAGCCGTATTTCCATTCAAAGGCCAACTCACCGTTCACATACACCTGGGTATCCATATATACGCCATCAAAGCGTAAGAAAACATGATTTGCCATTTCGGACAGTTCGAAGTCCTTTACATACCAGCCTGTACTTGTCTCATACAGATTATTGGTATCCCAAATGAGCCAGTCATGAGGAATTTCCACTGGCTTAAATTCTTTTTCACCGGTAAAAAAGCCGGATGCGGCCTTTTCTGCTTCTTCAAGCGAAAATTCTGCATCCGTCTTTAAAAATTTCCAGGAATCATTAAACAAAATATTCATGTTATTTTCCTTTGCATTTTTTACAGAGAAACTACCAGCTTCTCCACAAATTTGTATATTCTGACTACTGAAGCCAGGTTCAGTCTTTCATTCGGACTATGAATATCACGCATGTCAGGACCTATGGAAATAATATCCAGTCCCGGCATCTTGTCGGAAATAAGACCACATTCAAGCCCCGCATGAATTACAGCCATGATAGGCTCTTTATCGTATTCACTTCTGTAGAGTGCTGCGTAGGTCTTCTGAAGGTGTGTATCCACCTGATAATCCCAGCCCGGATAGCCCCCTTCTGTCTCGGTCTCACCACCGATGACCTCAGCCAGATAAGCAATCCTGTTTCTCATAAACTCTCTGTAGGAATAAATAGAGCTTCTAAGGGAGAATCTGATGACTGCCATAAACTCATTAGTATATAAAATACCGAGATTTAAGCTGCTTTCTACCAGTCCCTGCATTTTGCCGCTCATCTTCTGAACACCGTTCGGGCAGTTGATAAGGAAATATAAAAGCTTTTCTGTAGAGGTGTCATTGAAAACAGCTGTCTCCTGCTCACCCTCAATAGTAACTTCGATATCAGCTGCAGGCTCGGTCGCAGCCAGCTCATACTTATAAACAGCCTTTACCTTCTCAAAGGCTGCCACAAATTCAGCCTCGTTAAACATCGGTACTACAATTGTAGCAAAGCTCTCTCTGGGGATAGCATTGTCCAGCTTACCGCCGTGAATATCCTGCAGGGCAAAGCCCACTTCTTCACGAAGGGTAAAAAGGAAGCGAGCCATTGCCTTATTGGCATTGGTCCTGTTCTTGTCGATCTCAACACCAGAATGTCCGCCCTGAAGGCCGCAAACCTTAAGTGAAATTACTGTACCTGTAAAATCAGTGCTTTCCATAGGGAAAGTAACGGAAACTCTCTCGCCGCCTGCACATCCACAGGTGTAAATTCCTTCTGCCTCGGAATCCAGATTCACCAGATATTTTGCTTTAAGGTCGGAAGTATCAAGTGCCTTAGCACCATCCATACCTGTCTCTTCATCTGTGGTGATGATAAGTTCCAACGCAGGATGAGGAAACTCTTTATCTGCCATCATTGCCATCATAATAGCAACAGCAGCTCCGTCATCGCCGCCCAGGGTCGTACCACGTGCTCCCAGCCAACCGTCCTCTACGAAGAGCTCCAGTGGATCCTTTGTAAAATCATGAGTGCAGTCAGCATCCTTTTCACAGACCATATCCATATGGCCCTGAAGCATTACGGAAGGCTTATCCTCGTATCCAACAGTTGCAGGAAGAAAAGCAACTACATTATATGCTTCATCCTGACGGGCCGATACTCCATTTTTTTTAGCAAAATCATAGAGAAAATCAGATATAGCTTTTACATTTCCGGATCCATGAGGAATGGCACAGAGATCGGTAAAATATTTAAGTACGTTTTTATAATCAATATTCTTTAAAAAATCCATAATATCGCCTTATTTACTTGGCCAAAGGCCTTTTATTTTAATTCTTGAAGGAATGAATAGGAGCAGGAATTCTGCCTGTACGATTAACAAATGCGCTGCAGTCAAACTTGTTTACAGGCATAATAGGTGCATATCCCAGGAGACCGCCGAATTCAACAGTCTCACCTACACCCTTGCCGATAACAGGGATAAGTCTTACAGCTGTAGTCTTCTGATTAATCATACCGATTGCAGTCTCATCCGCAATAATACCGGAAATAGTAGCTGCAGATGTATCGCCTGGAATGGCAATCATATCAAGACCTACTGAGCAAACACAGGTCATAGCTTCCAACTTCTCCAGAGTAAGGGCGCCTGCTTCAACGGCATCAATCATGCCCTGATCCTCGGAAACAGGAATGAATGCGCCTGAAAGGCCGCCTACGTAAGAGGATGCCATAACGCCGCCCTTCTTTACCTGATCGTTCAGAAGTGCCAGAGCAGCTGTGGTACCAGGAGCACCCGGATGCTCCAGACCGATTTCCTTAAGAATATCCGCTACAGAGTCGCCTACAGCAGGTGTCGGAGCCAGAGACAGGTCCACAATACCGAAAGGAATGCCCAGCATCTCTGATGCTTCTTTAGCAACCAGCTGGCCTACTCGTGTAATCTTGAAGGCTGTTTTCTTGATAGTCTCACATAATACTTCAAAGCTCTCGCCACGTACCTTTTCAAGGGCAGTCTTAACAACGCCAGGGCCGGATACGCCTACATTGATGATGGCATCAGCCTCGGTAACACCGTGGAAAGCACCTGCCATGAAAGGATTATCATCAGGAGCATTACAGAAAATTACCAGCTTTGCACAGCCCAGACAATCTCTATCCTTGGTGAACTCTGCTGTCTTAAGCACGATTTCACCCAAGAGGCGTACAGCATCCATATTGATGCCTGTCTTGGTAGAGCCCACATTTACGGATGAGCAAACAAGATCGGTGGAAGCCAGAGCTTCCGGGATAGACAAAATCAGATTTTTCTCTGCAGGGGTCATACCCTTGGATACTATTGCTGAGTAGCCTCCCAGGAAATTAACGCCTACTGTCTTGGCTGCTCTGTCCAGAGTCTTCGCTATCTCCACGAAATCTGAAGGTGTCTTGCAGCAGCTGCCGCCGATAAGGGCAATTGGTGTAACGGAAATACGCTTATTTACAATTGGAATCTGATATTCCTTTTCGATAAACCGGCCTGTTTTTACAAGGTCTTTGGCAACTCTTGTGATTTTCTCATAGATCTTATCGCAACAGGTCTTAAGATCCGCATCAATACAGTCCAAAAGGCTGATACCGATGGTGATGGTACGTACATCGAGAAGGCTCTCCTCGATCATTTTATTTGTTTCAATTACTTCTTGTCTATTAATCATGGATAACTCCTATTTGAGGAAATATTTAATGAACAGCAATTAAAAATCACTATTCACATCTGTACATAAATCAGATTCTGTGCATCATATCAAAAATATCTTCACGCTGAATCTTTATGGATACACCGATGGACTCACCAAGAGCCTCAAGGTCACTGGCAACAGACATAAAATCCTTGTCCATGGCAGATATATCAACTATCATCATCATGTTGAAAAATTCCTGAACGATAGTCTGGGAGATATCCAGAATATTAATCTTATTTACAGCCAGATATGTACATGTCTTTGCAATAATACCTACTGAATCCTTACCTACTACTGTAATAACCGCTCTCTTCATCTGTCTTTGTATGATTAAAAATCATACTCTCCTTTCTGAATTTTCATGTATTTGCTTCAGCATAACAATTCAATTAAATCTAATTACGCCTCGGTATCGGCAATAAACGACACGTCATATCTGGGTGCCACATGAATCCTGGGATGTAATTCCGGCGAAAGATTCATCTTCATCTCCGCCATCGTGGTCTCGTAAGCCAGCTCCGGAAAATTGTTTTCCTTGCTCAGATGGGCCAATATAACGTCTTTTATTCGAATATCCTGACTTTTACATATATCTACGATAAATTTAGCGCATGATTCGTTGGATAAGTGCCCGAATTCACTTTTTATTCGCTCCTTTAAAACATAAGGATAGGGCCCTACCTCCAGCATCTGTATATCATGATTGCTTTCAAGATACAAAACCTGTGCTCCAAGGAAGTTATTTTTTATATAATCATTGGTAAATCCCAGGTCCGTTGCAAAGGCTATCTTTTCTTCTCCTCTGGTAAAAGTATAGGCCGTAGGCTCCTTGGCATCATGTGTAATCCTGAAGGGAGTCACCATAATGTCTCCTACCATAAAGGGCTTATCGTATTCAATAATATTAATAAG
>JAZUHR010000038.1:0-7734 GCA_045641825.1 Lachnospiraceae bacterium | reverse complement strand
TAAAAAACTTTTGCCTTATCCATGATGCTTCCTTTCCACTCACTGAGGAGTGCTTTGATTATATCATTTTTACCCTCTTTGTAGCAAGTAATAGAACTATGTTCTAAATTATCTCTTGATGAAACTCTAGGCATTTCTCCTGATAAAACTCTAAACAGTTCTCTTGATAAAGCGCTCCATAACCTCAGTGGTATGCATGGAAAGCATTCCTGCCTCAAAAGCCTCCATAATTTCCATATAGCTATCATCTATAAACATAATCTCATCATAGGAATAGCCGTCACGGGCAGCAATCATTTTCATGATTTTCACCTTGTTGTGTCTGCTATCCGTGGAAATCAGATCTCCGTGATGCTCAAAAACTCCCGGGTAACACTCATGCAGTCTGTTATACTTGGAATTATACTCGAAGCTGTTGCTGCACTCGGTCAGTCCATATATCTTGGCCCCGTTCTGCTCATGCAGCAGGTAGACCAGGTCGTAAACACCCTTGGGCGCAATACAATTTATGTAGGCGTTATGCTCAATATTATATTTGAGCCACTCGTCGTAATTTAAAGCTCCCACCATTCTTTTTCCTTCGTCATCGTACATCTTGAGACAAAGAAGAGTGTTGTCCACGTCTGCAAAAAGCACCTTGATTTTTTTAAGTTTTTTCTCCATACCTTCTCCTTACGTTTTTAAATCATATTTTTATTCAAATATGATGATTTCTTTTCCTTTTGAGGCTTCCGCGGGAAGCTTTTACCGTCTGAATTGTAAAAAAAGATGCCTCTTCGGCATCTAAAACAGCCGAAAAAGGGACTCGAACCCTCGACCCACGCATTACGAATGCGTTGCTCTACCAACTGAGCCATTCCGGCATATATCAAATTGCATAGCGATTTGATAACTCCGTAGGAGTTTGAAAAGTTTGCCCATTAGAGCGAAGCTCTAATTTACCATGGGCAAACGACCTTGTACAATGGTACTTCAATAAAAATCGAGGCCACAAGATTCGAACTTGCGTCCTCTGCGTCCCGCACGCAGCGCTCTACCAAACTGAGCCACGCCTCGATAATAACATCAGTCGGTCTCCCGACCGACTGATATATTATCCTATTTTCGACCTCAAATGTCAACTGTATTTCCAACTATTTTTACTTCGCGTAAATTCGCCTTTTTACAGTCTTTTTACTTCGTAAGCAGCATCATTATTTCGTTGGATCTCTCCACGAACTTGGTCATTGCTTCAGGTGACAAAGGCTTGTGCTGAAGAAGTGCCAGATCGTAGAGCTGCTCGCAGATAACTGTGGCATTCTTGGTGCGGGAGTGCTCGAAGAGGAACTTAACCAGAGGGTGATTTGCATTGAGCACAAGGGTCTCACCTACACCAAACATGTCATCCATACCTGCATCCATGCCACCCATGGAGTACATCTTCATCATATCCTGCATTCTGCGGCTTTCCTCGGAAAGTGTGATCATGGCAGCGATACGCTCGGACTTAATCTTCTGTACCTGAACTTCAAGCTTCTCCTTGGAAAGAGTCTTACGGAACATATCGGTAAGCTTTTCCTGCTGACCTTTAAGCTCTTCCTCGTCAGCCTCGTCCTTCATGTCATCAGCCACTTCAGAGTCGATACGAACGAAACGAACAGTATCATTCTGGTATTCAAGCTGAGAGATAAAAGGCTGATCGATATTATGAGTAAGGATAAGAGCGTCCTTGCCGTTTTCCTTGAACATGTTTACATACTGGCTCTGCTGTACCAGGTCTGTTACGTAGTAAACGGTATCCTTCTTCTTTTCACCGTCTTCGTTTTCCGGCTTGTCTTCCACTACTTCAGCCTCAACTGCTGCACCGTTTTCATCGGTAGCTGCAGCCTCTTCGCCCTTGGAAGCCTTCACATATTCAGGAAGTGTCAGATACTTATCGGAAAGGTTCTTGAAGATAACGTAGTCCTTAATCTTATCGCGGAACTTATCATCCTTAAGGCAGCCGAACTTGATGAATGGAGAGATGTCGTCCCAGTACTTTTCATAAGACTCACGCTCTACCTTGTACATACCGATGAGCTTATCTGCCACCTTCTTGGTGATGTAATCCTGAATCTTCTTAACAAAACCGTCATTCTGCAGAGCGGAACGGGATACGTTAAGAGGAAGGTCAGGACAATCGATGCAGCCCTTAAGGAGCATCAGGAATTCAGGGATAACCTCTTTGATATTGTCAGCTACGAATACCTGATTGGAGTAGAGCTTAATCTTACCCTCAATGGAATCGTACTCAGTATTGATCTTAGGGAAGTAGAGAATACCCTTAAGGTTAAAAGGATAATCCATATTTAAGTGTATCCAGAAAAGCGGCTCCTTGAAGTCATTGAAGGCATCGCGGTAAAACTTCTTGTACTCTTCTTCTGTGCAGGAGGATGGCTGCTTGGTCCAGAGAGGATTTACCTCATTGATTGGCTTTGGCTCCTCCGGTGTCTCACCCTCTTTTACCTCTGCAGGCTTTGCGTTCTCGTCCTTGAAGAAAATCGGCACAGGCATGAAAGAACAGTACTTCTCTATAACTTCCTTGGCTCTGTAGGCATTGGCAAATTCGTAGGAATCCTCATTCAGGTAAAGAACGATGGTGGTACCGCGCTCAGGCTTGTCGCCCTCCTTCATCTCGAAGTACTGGCCGCCCTCAGACTCCCAGCTGACAGCCTTCGCACCTTCCTTGTAGGAAAGGGTATCGATAGTGACCTTATCAGCTACCATGAATGCTGAGTAAAAGCCCAGACCGAAGTGACCGATAATCTGCTCTGAACCGGCCTTATCCTTATACTGCTCCATGAAGTCCTTGGCACCGGAAAAAGCGATCTGATTGATGTACTTCTCTACCTCTTCCTCGGTCATGCCGATACCATTATCTGTAATGGTGATGGTCTTGTTTTCCTGATTTACGAAAACATCTACCCTAAACTCTGTGCCCTCAGGAAGTGATATCTCTCCTACTGAATCCAGCTTCTTCAGCTTGGTGATGGCATCGCAGCCGTTGGAAATAAGCTCTCTGTAAAAAATATCGTGGTCGCTGTAGAGCCACTGCTTGATTATAGGGAAAATATTCTCTGAATCAATTGAAAGATTACCCTGTTTCATTGCCATAATAAGAACTCCTTTATGTAAATATTTTTCTTTTGCATCAAAGCCGTCTTCTTGACAGCAATAACATCATACTCCTTAAAAAAAGAAAAGTCAACAAAAAATTAGCACTCATTTAACGTGAGTGCTAATAGCCGTATTAATATCAATTATTTTGCCGCCGAAAAGATCCGCGTCATCTTTATCATGAGTTACAATCAGGATCGTCGCCCCCTGCATGGTATTTTTTATATAATCCGCCACCGTGGTTTTCGTGTCCGGATCAAGTCCCGTAAACGGCTCATCCAAAATAAGAATAGAGTTTTCTTTTTCCCTGCTTTGCAGAAAAACTATGCTTCTGGCGACAGCAACTCTCCGCTTCATACCGCCTGAAAGCTCCCTTACAGGCTTATGTAAATCTGCTCCCAGTCCCAGACTTTTCAGCACATTTTCCGTCTTTTCTTTTGAAAATCCCTTCTCTGCCACCATGTAAGTATTGGAAAAAGCGGAATAATTCTCACACAGGCGATTTTCCTGAAAAACAATCGATATGACGTCTCTGTCACGATTTATGCCCTCTATCTCACCTTCATATTCCGTATCCAGACCTGCCAGAATATTTATAAGCGTGGTCTTGCCACAGCCGGAAGGCCCCATCAGGCAGAGCACCTGTCCTCCGGGAATAGTCATATTGAAGCCGTCAAAGACCTGTTTTTCACCAAATTTTTTGGAAAGGTTATTTATTTTTATGTCAGTCCTACCCGCGTCCATATTATTATTTATCTCTCCAATCCTTTGAAAATTGCCTTAAGAAGAGCCAGAAAAAGATGCTCCGCCAGCACGCTTATAAGGCAAAGGGTAATCGTCCAGGCAAACAGGCTGTCCGACTCCAGAAACAGCTTGGATTCGTAGATTTTTTCGCCGATAGAGCCCTTGACTATGCCGATTACTTCAGCTGCCACGCCGGCCTTCCAGGCCACTCCCAGTGCTATCTTACAGGCCGAAATCAGGTGACTCTTTACGCTTTGCAGATATATATACAGGAATTTTCGTCCGGTCGACATACGAAAGACTTGGGCCATCTCCAGAAGCTGCTTATCGGTAGCCACAATTCCCTCATATACATTGGTGTAGATAATGGGAAAAACCATGATAAAGGTTATAAAAGTCGGAAGATTCCTTCCCTTCATCCAAAGAAGACTTATGATGATAAATGAGGCCACCGGCACTGTTTTCATTACTAGCACGTAGGGCTGCAGGAGGTAATTCAGTGGCTGCCACACGCCGCTCAGAGCCGCCAGAATAAGTCCTGTAAAAAAAGCTATAAGGAAGCCACCGGTAATTCTGCTAAAGGACCATAAAACCGTATTCCAAAAAGCGGCTTCTCCAACTATTTCCGTTAAGCGCACAAAAACCCTGACGGGGCCGGGTATAAGTACCGGAAGGCTTACCGTCAGGGCTATGATTTCCCATAAAGCAAGTGCCAGCACTATTGCTGACACCTGCCATATAATTCTTGTTTTTTTATTTTCCTGTATAGTAGAACGTACCATCAGGTAAATTTCCTCCCACAAGCTGTGACTTAAAATCGTAAAGAGTCTTTAAGTAGCTGCTCAGGGTATCCTCCAAAACAGAGCCCTTAATAAATACCAGATTGCAATTGGGCAGTGCCTTCTCGGCAATAGGAGCCTTGGCTACAATACCGTACTGTGCGATAAGTGCGGCAGTTGCGCTCTTGTCATTCAGGGCCTTATCGCTGTTCATCTGCATTTCTTCAAGCATAGTCTTCACAGTATTTGGATTATTCTTTACAAATTCTGTTCTGGCAACCAGTACGCCTGTCACCATCTGCTTGCCGCTGGCCGAATTCCAGGGCTGATTTAAATCGATAGCCACTCTTAAGTCGCTAAGCTGGGCCTGAGCCACAGTCACATAAGGCTGTGGGAGCAGTGCAATAGCGCTGTCCTGTGTCGCCATATATGAAACCACCTCAGAAGCCTCACTCTTCCACTCTACTGTAACGTCCTTATCGATATCCAGTCCGTTTGCCTTTAAAATGTAGGCAAGTGATGCCTCCGGAGTCGCTCCCTTACCGGTAGCCACAATGGTCTTCCCCTTAAGAGACGCAATATCGGTGACTGTCTCACCATTTTTTTCAACTATGTAAAGAACACCCAGGGTATTGATGGCAAGTACCTGTACTCCGCCATTTGTCTTGTTCCAGAGCACGGATGCTACATTGGCAGGCACCGCTGCCACATCCAATTCACCGCTTATAAGCTTTGGATTAATTTCATCTGCACTACCCACGATGGAATACTCATACTTTAAGTGTGCCGCCTGATTATCCACGTCATTGTATAGATGCACCAGTCCCATGGAGGTAGGCCCCTTCATGGACGCAATACGCACCACTTCTGCTTCCTTTTTTTGCTCGCCCTTACCACAGCCTGCCAGCATGGACACTGCCAGAGCAGCAGTAAGTGCAAGTGTAAATAATCTTTTAATCCTCATTTTTGCCCCTCTTTGTAGGTTATTTTTAAAAATACGTTGAATATTCTACACGAATAATCTGCTTATGCCAACACTTATTTTATCTATTTTGCAACAGATGTGATTATAGACATCTGTCCCTCAACACGATATGCTCCGAATCCCTTTGGCATAATGAAGTGATCACCTTTTTTTACGGGAACTCCTGCAAAAATACCGCTGCCTTCAATTACTGAGAAAAGACGGTAGCTGTCTTCCGGCTCCAGGTCTGCCGCTCCATCCAGATCCCATTTTTCCACTTCGTAAAATTTGCAGGAAACCAGTTTTTCTGCCTTTAAGTCCCCTATTGTTTCCATGCTGCCGGAAGAAACCAGGTCTGCATGAGGGCAATTGATAACGTCGATGGATTGCTCTATATGAAGCTGACGGGGCTTGCCGTTCTGAAGCCTGCCGTAATCGTAGAGACGATAAGTAATATCACTGCTCTGCTGTGTCTCCAAAATCAGAGTCCCGCGGCGAATAGCATGTACCGTGCCGGGCTCAATCTGGAAAAAATCACCCTTTTTGATAGGACGTGGGCTAATGAGCTCGTTCCATTTGCCCTCATGAATCATGTTCGCCAGTTCTTCTTTAGAAGAAGCATTGTGACCGACTATGATTGTGGCATCCGGATCACAGTCCAGGATATACCAGCATTCAGTCTTACCCAGGCTTCCCTTTTCGTGAACAAAAGCATACTCGTCATCGGGATGTACCTGAATGGAAAGGTCCGCTGCCGCATCAATAATTTTTACAAGGAGGGGGAACTTCGCCTTATTGTCACCGAAAAGCTCCTGATGATCTCTGTAAAGCTCTGACAGCTTCATGCCGTCATAGGTACCGCCCTGTATGGTATCGTCTCCGTTTTCATGGGCGGAAATCGCCCAGCATTCGCCGGTATCTTCACCGGGTATGTCGTAGCCGTATTCATTTCTCATTCTGTTGCCGCCCCAAATCATCTGCTTGAAAACGGGCTTCATAAATAACAATTCCATATATCATCCTCACATCTGTATTTAATTCCGGGTATTACTCCAATTTCGGAGTGTCTGCCAGAGTAATTTTCCCTGCAGCCTTACCCTCTGTTTCGAAAATGATTATCTCATTTTCTCCTTCCCTTAGCAAGGGGGCAGGAATATAAAGCCTCTTCTGTGGTCCGATTTCCCAGAAACGTCCCAAAATAAACCCGTTCAGAATAACGCAGCCCTTGCCGAAGCCTTCGGTATCCAGGAAGGTATCGCATCTCTCGTCCACATTAAAGGTAAATCTGTAAAAAGCAGCCTGTGTGTAAAGCTCGCATTTTCCGTCGAAGGGAATGCGGTCGGTATTGTCCATAGGCAGGGCGAAATGCTCCCAGTCATAGTGCTGGTGGCCATTTATAAGTACAGCCTGCCTGATGCCCTTCTGCTGGCGCTCCATCATAGCGCCGTAGTTCACGCGGCCCATATTTTCCACCAGAATATCCAGAGTGTCACCGGTTATTTTCTCATTTAATTTGTGCTCAGACAACAGTTCTCTGTCGTAAAGAGTTAAGAACTCCTTTTGATCCAGATATAATTTAGCTCTGTCATTTGCCTCCAGCAGGCGGATTTTACCTATTTCCCGGTCGCACACAAGCTTGGATCTGTAGAGAATATAGCCGTAGGACTGGCCGATTTTTTCCATGGATACCGGGAAATGCTCCTTGACCGGCTCAGAAATATATGGCAGTGCCCGGAAAAGAGACATCGATTCCTTAAGGGCCACAGTGCCATATTCCTTTCTCTTGATTTTAGTAGAAAATTCCACCTCCGGAAGCTCTGTGTACTTACCGATAATCTTCTGGAAAATCCTGTATTTTTCGGTAATCTGACCATCCTCCGTGAGTAGGGCATCGTAATCATAGGACGTTACATCAGGAGTCAGCACGTCATAGTAATTGCTGCCGTTCATAAAGCCCCAATTGCTACCTCCGATAGCCAGATAAATATTGATGCTGCCTTCCGATAAAATCTCATCCAGGTCCTTGGCATGTTCCTCCGGGTCGCCCACATGATGACCTTTATCTCCCCATGCGTCGAACCAACCTACCCAGAATTCCATGCACATAAGTGG
>JAZUHR010000037.1:0-2272 GCA_045641825.1 Lachnospiraceae bacterium | reverse complement strand
ATTTCGGACATCATCTTACTCAGGAGCTTCTGAAGCAGAAGTGCGAAATCATGGTGGTGGACAAGGATGAAGAGAATCTGGAAAACATGGTGAATCTAGGTATTTCAGTCCGCATCGCTGACTGCTCCTCCAAGGAGACCCTTGAGACGCTGGCGGTAGATACCTTTGACTGCTGCTTCGTCTGCATGGGCGGCAATTTCCAGAATTCCCTGGAGATCACGGATCTCTTAAAGGAGCTGGGAGCCAGGAAAATTTATGCCAAGGCTGAAAGTTATGTTCAGGAGAAATTCCTTCGCAGAGCAGGCGCTGATTTTATCATCTATCCGGAGAGGGATGAGGCCAGAAGAATAGCGATTTCAGAGCACTCCGACAGAGTCTTCGATTTTATCCCACTGGCTGCGGAGTATTCTATTTATGAAATCAACGTTTCCGAAAGATGGATAGGAAAGTCCATAGGGTCTCTTAACTTCAGAGCCGCCTATGACTTAAATATCGTGGCCCTTAAAAAGGGAGACAGGGTGACACCTGTGCCGGGACCTCACTACACTTTCGAGGCGGACGACCGACTTTTTGTTATCGGTAATGAACAGGCGGTAGAAAAGGTAATCAGAAAGAAGTAAGAGAGTAAAATAAAAAAGTATAATAAAAAGTAAAATAAGAAAAGGAGCTTGCGTCCTTTTCAAGAGAATAAAGGAGAAGAAAAATGTACGATTATCTGGTAGTAGGTGCAGGCCTTTACGGCGCTACATTTGCAAGAATGGCGAAGGATGCTGGAAAGAGCGTTTTGGTTATCGACAAGCGTCCTCAGATTGCGGGAAATATCTATACCGAGAAGCAGGAAAATATTCATGTGCATGTTTACGGTGCTCATATTTTCCATACAAACAATAAGGAGGTATGGGACTTCCTGCAGAAGTTCGCTGTCTTCAACCGTTTTACCAATTCACCCATCGCAAATTACAAGGGCGAGGTTTACTCCATGCCCTTCAATATGTACACCTTCAATAAGATGTGGGGCGTAGTGACACCTGAAGAAGCAGAGGCCAAGATCGCTGAGCAGAAAAAGGAAATCACAGGAGAGCCTAAGAATCTGGAAGAGCAGGCAATCTCACTGGTCGGACGCGATATCTATGAGCGTCTGGTAAAGGGCTACACTGAAAAGCAGTGGGGCAGAGACTGTAAGGAACTGCCGGCCTTCATCATTAAGCGTCTGCCGGTGCGCTATACCTATGACAACAACTATTTCAATGCACTTTACCAGGGAATCCCTATGGGGGGCTATACCAAGATGATTGCCAACATGCTTGATGGCATCGAGGTGAGACTTAATACAGATTATCTGGAAGATCGCGAAAATCTCAAGAAGCTGGCAAAGACTGTAGTTTATACAGGTCCTATCGATCAGTATTTTGACTACAAGCTGGGTACTCTGCAGTACCGTTCCGTTCGTTTCGAGAATGAGACCATCGATGCTCCTTCCTTCCAGGGAAATGCCGCTGTGAATTACACTGACCGCGAGACACCTTGGACCCGTATAATTGAACACAAGTGGTTCGAGTTCGGCAAGGACGACGAGGGCAAGGACATCCCCAAGACCATTATTTCCCGTGAGTACTCTTCTGAATGGAAAAAGGGAGACGAGCCCTACTACCCTGTAAACGATGAGAAAAACGGTGCACTCTACGCTGAGTATAAGGCGCTTGCCGACAAGGAAGAAAATGTTATCTTCGGCGGACGTCTCGGCGAATACAAATATTACGATATGGACAAGACCGTTGAGGTATGTCTGGATAAGTGCAAGGCGCTGGGCCTTTACTAAAACGCTCAAAAAAACGTCGGATTTTCCGGCGTTTTTTTGTGTCTGTTTCTCGCTCCGCTCGCAGCTTTGGCTCGCCACCTGCATCTGCAGGCTGTGAAGCTTCCGAAACGCTTTGTGGAGTAAGCTTTATGCAAGCGGTGCGGAACACTCATTTCGTCAGGTTGACCGCTCACGGACAGACACTAACAGACACAGCCTGCAAGTGCCGGGCTGGAACCGGAACTTGCCACGCCTGTATCTGTAAGTGCTGTTTTCCACTCGGGTCAAACAGCCGAGTCTGAGTATTCCGCCCCTGCTTGCATATAAGCATCTGTTTGGGGCTTATTCGTAAGCACCACCGCCTGCAGACACACGCGGATACCCCCAAAGGAGCTTCGCTCCGCTTAAATAGTGGTCCGCGGCAACCTAAAGCGGAGCGAAGGAAAGTCTGGGGACGGGACGATTCCTGCTCCC
>JAZUHR010000036.1:0-12146 GCA_045641825.1 Lachnospiraceae bacterium | reverse complement strand
CTGTAAGGGATGTTACCATACCGTCTCTGTTCCAGTCGGAAAGGAGGATATTGGTACCACCTGACAGTGTAAGGCTGTTGGATTCCAGGCTGCTTGCATTCTTTGCGAATGTCTTGGTCCAACTGGCTACCTTCTTAGAATTAGCAAAGGAGAAGGTCTTGATGATGGCGTTGTCTGAAAGCACCCAGGACTTGTCGATAGATACATACCAGTTGCTGATAGCCTTAACGCCGGTATTGAAGTAGTTCACCATCTTCTTGTTAATGGAAATGGTGTCACGGGAAAGGGAAACGTCTACGCCTACCTTGTCCATAGCGGCAATCAGCTTCTTGAAATCATTCTTGGAGCCGATACGCTTTGTAAATGTGAACTTGGCTGGTGTTCTAAGTGTCTCACCCTTGCTCTGCCATCCGATAAGACCGGAGTTGATATTGGTAATACCTGTGGAAATAACGTCCTTAAGGATTTTCTCAACATCATCTGTAGTAGTGGTTACTACCTGATTGGTACCAAAGAGACCCTTCTCAGAGTCACCCATGATGAAGTCCAGACGAAGAGGAATATCATTCTTGTTATCTGTGGTCATGAGATTGATGGTGCCGTTGTCCAAAAGATGCTGTCTGTATGTAAGTGCCATACCTGTGTAGTCAGCCTTAGGTGTACCGTCAGAGCCATCGCCGAAAAGGAAGGAATATGTAATATCCGCATCAAACTCGAAGGGCTTATCCATCTGTGAGAAGAAGCCGCTGCCCTTTTCATCGAAGATCTGATAGTAGTTAAGGTTATACTCGAATCTTGGGTATGCCCATGTGTAGCTGGCGCCCTTGGAACCGTCGTGGTTGACGATAATATCCATGTACTCAGCGCCCTTATCTGCCCATGCCACAAATGCCATCTGACCGTTACCGTGAGCGATACCGAAAACAGGCATTACCGGATCCTTGGCAGGTACATCATCACGAAGTGATGCATTGTAGTAAGTCTCGGTAGAATAATCCTTGCCGTAAACATCGCCAATATACTGGTTATATACTGCGTTGTTATGCTGGAAACGAATGAGTGTGCCGGAGCCGTCAGGTATCAGGACATAACCCGGTACTCTGTATGCTTCCTGCTTCTCATAGGCCATTTTCTCAGGATTGAAGACATTCATTACACCACCGCTGGCACCTAAGAAAGGTGTGATATCCAGAGATGCAAGTGAGGAAAGGCCTTCCCCCTCCATCTCAGAAGCCGGAATGTGGTAGGAAATATCTGCTTCACCGAAGGTAATATATACATTCAGTCTGAGTTCCGGCTCTGTGAAGCTTACTGCCAGCTTGTACTCATTGTCGGAAAGCTTGGTGAGATTGGATTCAGCGTTCTTTTCAGATGCTGAGGAAATGTACTTAATCTTGTCACTGGAGTAATACTCAACAGTAATAAGGGAATTTGCAATACCAACGTATGTGGCATTCAAATCGTCAGGATAGCTCTCAGCTTTTTTAAGAAGTTCATCAAGAGGTAAATCCTCTTTTAAAAGCTTCTTGATCTCTGCCTTCATAGCCGATGGAAAAGGAAAATCTCCGCCGGTCTTCATAACATAGCCGGTCTCCTTATCCTCTACCGCGATAACATCTCTGTCATCTCTCCAGTAATATCTTACTGTGTCGGTCTCATAAAGAAGTGTAAAGCCGTCTGTTTTTTCTATTTCATATTCTGCTCTCGGAGGTGCCACATTGGTATCTCTGGAGGTAGGAATATATGCTTTAGCGATTTCCGCTGCGAGAATGGAAGTAGTCAGAACTGTCGCTATTGCAAAACTTATTAATTTTGACTTTCTCATCTGAAAATTACTTCCTTTCCTACGGATACTAAGAAGGTGTACAAGCTCTCCCACATGATGGAGAGGATGATGCCTACTACCGCAAAAATAACCATAAAGAATGCTGTAATAATAAAGCTCTTAACTGTTTCCTTGAAGGTGTAATCATGAACTGTCATGAAACCGATGAAGGCGATGATTACGCTCCATACCACGCCGATCATCATAACGATTGTCAGCATGAAGGACTCATTGTAGGTTAAGATATGGGATACCAGGGTAACTGCTATCATGGAAACACCTGCAGGTACCAGTGCGTATGCCGGAATCATGTAAACCTGTCTTAAGATACCGTCACCGTCTGTGATACTTGTTACCAGGTAGTTACCTACTACGAAGAGGAAAATGATGGCGAAGAAGCCTACAACTATCGCTGTAAGATCCATATCCTCTACCTCAACGTACTGATAGATAAAGCCCTTGGAGGTCTGATATGCCATGTAAATTGCGAAGAATACCAGGTAAAGAATCGATGCTCCCAGGACGCTGCCCTTTCTGTGCTTTCTGATCTCATAGTAGAAATCAAAAGGCTTTCTGCACATTTTGAAGGCCAGTCCAAAATCTCTAAATACCGGAAGCTTACCTAAGGTTTCGCCGACTTTACTCTTGAAATTTGTGTAAAACTTTGTCTTCTTATCTACTCTGCCCAGGATAAAGAGTACTACCAGCAGTCCGATAATTACTGCCAGCGCTACTGTAAGTCTGTCCTGAATGTAATCATTACGAACTTCCCAGAAAGCGTCTGAGTACCCACCCTTGTTATTGGCTACTTCAAAGTGCTTCATTGCACTTGCATAGTCTTCTGCGTGGAGGTAGGATTTACCGATACCGTTGTGAGCCAGTGCTGACATCTGATTAAGTCTAAGCACTTCTTCCCAGGCTGCTCTGGACTCATCATAGTAACCGCTCTCGTAGAGATTCATGGCTTCGTATACTTTTTTAGCATACTCTGTAGTCTTGAAGCTCTGAACGTAACCCTTCTGAGAATCCAGTGCCCAGATGGAGCCTTCGCTGTCAACTGCGATGGAGGTAAGCTTGGAGAAAAGACCTACGATATCTTCATCTGTTACTGTAGAACCGAAGGAGAAAATCTCTTCGCCGTTTTTGGAATAAATGTCAATGTAGCCTTCCTGAGCTGCTGTGTAGATAAGGCCGTCATTGCCAACATAAACGTCTGTAAGTGTAGGATAGGACCATACCGGATCCTTGAACATATTGCCGCCGTTGGTAGAATGCTTCTTCATACCATTGTGCTTAAGACCGGATGTGGCTGTATATACGATGCCGTCCTTGTCCACATGCACATTGGTGAAAACCGTAGGATTGATATCCATAAGGTTGGCCAGCTGCTCTCTGGTGAAGAAAATCTTCTGGATACGCTGTGAAAAAGTAAGATTGGCATCATTAACTGCGAAGTAACCTAAGAACTCACCTGTAGCTGCCAACTGAATAACACCGTTGTAAACACCTTCACCTATAAGATAGATGCTGCCGCCGTCGTCAACCGCAACACGCTTAGGCTCATAGTTGGTGTCCTTAAACATGGGAGCGTCAGGCTTTTCAATAGATCTTAAGAAATTTAAATCCTTATCGAATACGAATACTGCCTTGGCACCCGAGTCAGCTACATAGATATCAAAATTCTTTGTAACAAAGACGCCTCTGGGTGAGGAAAAAGCTGAATACTTAAGCTCGCCTGTCTTCACGCCGGTCTTGATATCATACATAACGATTCTCTTATTACCTGTATCTGCAATATAGAGTACATCGTTATTGTCGATGAAAAGCTCTTCAGGCTTATTTAATTCCAGACCTGTTAAGGTCAGATTCGGCAGATATGCATCCTGGGTACGAATCCAATTTCCTTTGCTATCCTCTGCGTAGGTATAGGATGTAGCCTGTTCAGCGTATGTGCTGATGCCGGGAACGGTAAGCACTATTGCAAGTCCCAGCAAAAATGCTGTAACTATATGCAGTTTTCTTTTAAAAGTACCCATGATTTTAATCCTTATTGTAAAAATTTTACTTGATACCGGAATGGCTCATTGTGTTCATAACCTGAGACTGCATGCAGATGAAAATGATGAGGTTCGGTACGAACATAATTACTGATGCTGCTGCAGTAATACCTGCTGCTGCGATTGCGTTGTTGGTGGAAAGAGAACCTAAGTAGTAAGCCAGAGTTCTCATTGTGTCTGATGTGGTGTAGTTGTTGGAGGCTTCTGTAGCCATCCATACCTGCTGGAAGGTAAGCACTACTGATGTTGCAAGAGCCGGTCTGATGAGGGGAACGATGATCTTGCCTATGATGGTAAGCTCTCTTGCACCGTCTACTACTGCTGCCTCGATGAGAGCATTAGGAATCTGATCGGTGAACTGCTTTACCAGGAAAAGACCAACCGGCATAGCGGCCAGCGGCAGTACGTGTACAGCCCATGTATCAGTCAGATTCATCTTGGTGATAACCAGATATCTTGCGATAGCTACGGCTGTAGGCACGAACATGAGTGCCAGCTGATTGATTTCGAAAAGAATTGCTTTACCCTTGAAGTTCTTCTTTGCAAAGGTGTATGCACCAAGTACTGTGATAACCAGATTCAGTAATACCGTAAGGAGAGTAACGATTACTGAGTTTAAGAGGTATCTGAGCATTGGAACACCTGTTGTGGAAGAAAGCTTGAACAGGTTCTTAAAATTCGTAAGTGTTGGATTGTGTGCAATTATGTGGGGCGGGAATGCGAAAAGCTCACCCAACGGCATGAATGCACGGCTGATAATCATTATTACCGGCAGGATCATGAAGAGTGCCAGCGGTACCAGAATTATATAAAACTTAAGCTGTGATGTGCTGAATCTTCTGGGATCGATCTTGGAGCCCTGGAAACTGCCTCTTTTCTTCTTTTTCTTAGCCATGGCTCCTCCTTAATCCTTTTCTCCGAAAAGCTTATGTGCAACCAGGTTGAATAAGTAAACAACCAGGAGCAGTACTACTGAAACTGCTGATGCGTAGCCCATCTCGTATCTGATGAAACCATAGTCTTCGATATGGTTGGTAATCAGCTGACCTGAGTACTCAGGTGTCGGGTTGGCACCGGAAAGCGTAACACCGATCCAGCCCATGTTGAAGGCATTTACGATAGCCATAACCGCACCGAAGAGCATCTGAGGCTTCATGGAAGGTACTGTGATATAGATGATTTCCTGGAAACGGTTCTTGATACCATCCATATAAGCAGCTTCGTAAAGCTCTTTATCGATGTTCAGGATACCGGATATCATGGCCAGGAAGCCGATACCCATTGCCGACCAGAGAGATACGATAATCATGATAAGCATGAAGTAATCCTTGGTAAGCAGGAACTGTATAGGCTGATCGATGATGTCCAGCTTCATAAGCCAGGAGTTCATCCAACCACCCTGGTCGCCGGAAAAGATTGTTTTCCAGATAACGCCGATGAATACGGAGCCGACCATGGAAGGTGTGTAAATGCAAAGTGAAAGAATAGTACGTGGAATTGGCTGAATCTGTGAAAGCATCCAGGCAATCAGGAAGGATAATACATATCCGCCCGGTCCTACGATTAATGCATAAAGGAAGGTGTTGGGTAAAACCTTTTTAAGGAATACCGTATCCTGTGTGAACAATGTAATGTAGTTCAGCATACCGGTGAAGCTGGGTGTGTTGATAACATCAAAGTAGGTAAAGGAAAGCGCTACTGCGATAACTACCGGTACCAGAATGAACATTGAGAAAAGAATGATATAGGGTGAAAGCAAAAGGTAAGATTTAGCATCATTCTTCGTGAATTTCTTTGGTTTTTTAGTATTACTCACCTTTTCTCCTTTCCGGCACTCTCTATATTGCCTCTGATCCAGTCGATGTCTCTGATAACGTAAGGCTTAAGCATATTGCCTGCATCATCATAGAAGCCAAGCTCCTTCATCTTCTTCTTTATTTCTCTGTTGATTTCAATAACCTTTTCATCGGCTGCGACCTGTGCTGACTCACCGTCCAGAACCATTGCGTTCCAGATATCGGAAATAGATCTCTCAAGTAAGTACTGACCAGGTGTACGAGGTACGTCTCTCAGCCACTCTGCCATGGAAAGGATGATTTCCTTATCCTCCTGATCGATAGGAGCCTGCTCGAGAGCCTCCAGATTGGAAGGAAGCCAGAAATATGTATCACCATAGCTGGATCTCAGTGTGTAGGTGTACTCAACAGCTGTATCCTTTTCTGTCCACCACTTAAGGAAGGTCCATGCTTCGTTAGCCTTGTCTGTGTCGCCGAAGATTACGCCGCCGGAGCCGTTGGCTACGTACCATCTGGATACGCTGCCATCCTCCTGCTTTGTGCCCAGATAAGGAGCCAGTGCCCACTGACCGGACAGCTCTGCAGCACCATTCTTAATCAGGATGTAGGTGTTGCTGTCGCAGATACCGATAGGAAGTGTGGAATATCTGAATGAGTTGAAGAACTCATTTACAGTTGTATCAAGTGAGTAAGCTACGAAGAGCTCACCCAGTCTCTTTAAGCCCTGTACGGAAGCTACGGAGTCAATTGCTGTTGCTGTACCGTCTTCTGTGTAGAGCTTACCGCCGTTCTGGTAGAGAAGCGGTGTAGTCTGATAGAACCATTTGTAACCAACACCGGAGGAGATGTTGTGGTAGAAATTCATACCGTATCTCTGAAGTGTAGGAAGAAGGTTGATCAGTTCATCCCAGGTAGAAGGAACCTCAAGATTCAGATTTTCAAAAATATCTGTTCTGTAAATAGTAGCTGCGAAATCCATGGTCTCAGGAATCGCGTAGATACCTTCGTTGTAGGTGTAAGGCACCATGGTACCGGGTGCAAAACGGCCTGCTGTCTCCCAGAAATCAGGGAATTTAGTAAGATCGTAGAGAGCTCCACGACAAGCCAGATCAAATGGCATGTATGAGGAAAGTCCAAGTGCTACGTCAGGTGTATCGTTGGCTGCGGATGCCAGTGTAAGCTTGTTGGCATCAGGCATTACGGAAATCTTTACCTTGATACCGGTCTTGGGTGTAAACTCTGTATCTACCATCTTCTGCAGAAGGTCAACATGAGTAAGCGCTCTGTTTACCCAGATCTCAAGTACATCGTCGTTTACTTCCTTGATCTTGTACTTAGGAGATGTGAAGGAGTAGTAAACGCCTGCGATGGAATTGCCTGCTGTCTTGAAGATATTAGCCTTTGCTGCAGGAAGCTGCTTTGCATTGGCACAGAGATAAATTCTGTCCAAAGAGAAGCTTTCCTTCATAAGTGCTGATGTAAATGTGGAAATAGCCACCAGCATGGAGTTGTCACGACCTGTGAGGTCTGATGTGTAAAGAGCGATTTCATCAGGGTACTCAGCCATCTCGACTACGAACTGCTCTGCCTTGTCCAGATAAGACATAAGAGCACTGTTTGTACCGAAGTCCATGTCATACTGAAGTGTATAACGAATGTGCTGAAGAAGTGTCTGATATGCTGCCAGATAATCAGCAATCTCAGGGATGTACTGGGTCATCTTCCAGGTTCTGTATTTGTCAGGATTTTCACCGGCAATCTTCTTGATTTCCAGTGCAAAATCTGTAACGTGTGCTGCGATAAGGCGGCCGTATCTTAAAGCCTCTGCAGTAGTCTCGCCCTCTGTCTTAACAGTGAGCTTATGATTACCTGCTGTTAAATAAACGTAATATGGATTACCTTTTTCGTCGGAAATGACTTTGTTTGCCCAGGATCCGTTGGTATACTCAAAAGGATAATTTTCAAATTCTTTAAAAGGAAGTTCGCCGTCGATTTTGATGGTCTGGAAGGAATTGGTCTCTTCCTTGTCATTGGAATAGTGAAGAGCTATCGCATACAAGCCATCTTTTTCAACCTTGATGTCATAATTTATCTCAGCTCCGGTGCTGGTCCAGGAGAGAATGTTCAATTTCTTGTATTCTGCGTTGAATGGATAAAGGGCAGGATTCTGAACTGCCTGGTAAATAATCTCAGCAGAATTCTTGTCTGTGTAATCTGTAGCATTTACAGATACAAGAGAGTTGACAATAGTCTTGTCTTTGTAAAGATCTTTGTAGGTATTGTAGTCAGGCACCTTGCTCTGTGCGGATTTCACATAGAGAGTACCTACTTTAAGGCCGTCGTTGGATACATTTGTTACAGCAATTGTATTCTGGCCCTTCTTAAGTCTCACGGGAAGTGGACTTGCGGATGAATAAGTATTGTTAAAAAGGTATGTGCAGTACTGACCGTCTATCTTGTTCTGTACAGGTGCAATCTGATCGCCGTATCTGTCTGTCTGATACTCTGTCACAGAATCCTTCCAAAGGATAGGAAGTGCGATGGTCTTCTGCTCGGAATACTGGCTGCTGCCATTTACGGCAACTGCAATGGTGTACTCCAGATAGGTATTGTCTGCAGGCTTATAGTCAAGTGCCAGGTAGTAAATACCGACTGCATCAACATTAACGGAATATTCGTGTGTCTTCTGGTAGTCAAGGCTCTGAAGGTCAGTCTTTACTTCATAGTCGCCCTGTCCGGGTGTCAGTGTTTCAAGCAGCTTATAGTCTACCAGAGAAAGGTCTGCACTGTTCAGGGAACCTGCCAGAAGCGTATATGCATTTTTCAGTTCTTCAGGGCTTACATCTTCCACATACTTTGCCTGATTATTGCCAAAGAGAAGGAAGGCTCCGACGCCCAACACTAACACAACTGCTATTGTAATTAATATCTTTTTCAGCTTCATTTTCATGCTCCACAGTGCTTTCTTTTCATAGAAGACGGGGGCTTACGGAACGCTCCGTCGGCCCCCGCCTTAAAGATGAGAATTTTTACTTTACATCTTTACCGTAGTAAGTCTTAAGACCCTTTACGATATTAGCCTCAGCTTCTTTGAAACGGTCATTGATCTTCTTGTTCCACTCAGCGAGGTTAGCCTTTACTGTATCCAGCCAAGCAGCATCTGTAACGCCTACGCCAACTACAGCGTCACTTGTAATGTTGTTCCACTCGTAAGTACAAGCTGTCTGCTCGCCATCTACCATTACATAGTAAGGATATGTCTTATCGGAGATATCCCAAATCTTACCTTCCTTCCAAAGTCTTGCAACTTCCTGGAAGCCAGGCATAAGTTCCTTGTCACCGAATCTCTTATGAGAATCAACGCTGTACCAGATCTCCATCTGCTTATCGAACTCTGCACCTGTTACAAGAGGGAAAGAGTCATTAAGAGCTGTAACAAGAAGCTCACCATTTGCATACATCTGCTCTGCTCTAGCCTTGAAAGCCTCTGTAGAGCCTACCCAGAAAGAACCGAAAGCATAAGCAAGGTCACGCTGTGCCTTCTCTGCATCGCTCCACTCAGGGTTACCGTCATCTACTGCAAAGTTATGAATAGCCATAGGATCGATTACGATACCAACGTTGTTTTCCTTGTAGTCTGTAGAAGGTCTTGGGTAAATATCCCAGTCAGCAGACTCAACTGCGTTTGAAGGCCATGTACCGTCTGCATTCTGAGGAGCAGTAGCAGAACCCATCATCCAAGGGTCGCCTTCGCATGTAAGAAGGTAGTTTCTGCAGAAGAATCTGTAAGACCACCACCAACCATCACCCATAATGCCCTCGTCTATAGCGCCCTGGCCGTAACGGTTCCAGATCTCTGTCTCAGCCCACTGAGGAACATAAGAAAGAAGAGCCATAACTTCGTCAGAAGCGATGTTGATTCTGTCGCCTGTGCCTGAGTAAGCAGACATCTGAGGGTTAAGTGTAGAAGAACCTGTGTTGAAGAAGTTCATAGGAGTGCCGATAGAACCCCAGAAGTTCTTGTTATCAGCCTTAAGTACGAACTCTGTGTACTCGTCGATGGTCCAGTTTGGTTCAGGAACATCGATATTGTTTGTCTCTGCAAGCTCCTTGTTTACATATACGCCCCAAGGCTGCATGAACTGAGGAAGACCAGCCTGGAATCCATAGTAGTTCATAGTAGCCATGATACCTGTATTGAAGGACTTGTAAAGAGGATCGTTAGCATATACGGAAAGGTCAGCTACCATACCGTCGGAAAGATCGCCCGGAAGATCGTTTGCTGCATATACATCAGGGAACTTACCGTGCTCTGCTCTGAAGTTCTCCATCTTCTGTCTCCAGGTTGTACCCTCTGAGTTAGGATCATCTGTCTGAGCAAAGAGATTAATCTTTACATTTGGATAAAGCTTGTTGAACTCTTTTGCAAGAGCGTAAACGGAAGCCACGTTAATTGTTGTGATTTCCTCAGGCTTAAGATCCTTGTGACCAAGATCTTCGTAGTAAATGCTGTCGCCGGACCATACCATAACATCGATGGAACCGGAAACATTCTTATCAAGTGTCTGATAGAAAGGCTTAGCTTCCTCTGCAGGCTTGTCTGTAGGATTAGGTGCGTCAGTATTGCTTGGTGTTCCTGTAGGATCGGTAGTATTCTTTCCGCATGCTGCGAGGGAACCAACAACCATAACTGTAGCAAGCACTAAACCAAGAACTTTCTTAAGCTTGTTGTTGAACATATTTTTTCCTCCACTTTTTAGTGACTCATGTGTCTCCGGATGACACATAGTTTTTTTGTTTGTGAGCACATAATACACCCATTTAAACCATTTGTCAATAAAAACGTCTTTATTTTTTTAAAAATTGTACACCTTGCATAAAAAAACGTTTTACGCAACGTTGCGCAGCAGACCGACACCCCTAATTTTGTACAAAAAAACAAGGCTATATTCACAGTTTATTCATATTTCAACCGTTTGCGCATCTATTTTCCCAGTATCTTCACTTAAGTAAAGGAAACTGTTAAGAATATAACGACCGCAAACCCTTATAAACACTGGTTCAAAACGTTTTTATACTTTCTTTATAATCGTAAACATTATAAACCATGAATAAACAAATGCCCGCAAATGCAGTAAAATCAAGGCTTTCAGGAAACCCGTTCACGTCTCCGTCACCCCCTCCGGGCCTGAACACTCTTGAAAAGGCAATAAAAAAAGTGCCATTTTTTTAGAATGACACTTTATCTTTTGGTTATACATTTTTAACAAATGCTATTTGAGAGCTTCCTCAGCAGGAATAACAATTGCTGATGTACAGAAAGGACACTTGGTAGCATTGTCGTCCACTACGCTCATGCAGTAAGGACACTTGCGTGGCTCCTTGGCAGGTGCTGCAGGCTCTTCAGGCTTCTTGAGACCGTCCTGAACCTTATTCATGGTACGGATTACGCAGAAAAGCACGAATGCTACGATCAGGAAGTTGATAACAGCGGAAATGAAGGAGCCGTACATAAGTGCTACTTCTGTCATATCCTCGCCTTCACCTGTAGTCTTGATAACCCACTTTAAGTTCTCAAGATTAGCTGTACCGAAAAGACCGAGAACAGGATTGATGATATCCTTTACCAGGGAATTAACGATAGCTGTGAATGCGCCACCGACTACAACGCCGACTGCCATGTCCATAACATTGCCGCGGCTGATGAATTTCTTAAACTCACCAAAAAACTTTTTCATAAATATATCCTCCGAAAAATAATACTTGCGTAAAAGATTTAACCCCCATCAAACCCTTTTGTATTATTTTACTTGTTTAAAGCCTTTGTTGCAATCTGATTCTGAATAAATTTGATAAATTCATCTGCTGCAACAGTTGTGCTGGCCTGCTCGCCGTGAAGTCTGTAAGTAACAGTCTTTTCATTCATTTCATTCATACCCAGTACAAGCAGGTAAGGAACCTTCTGCATCTGTGCCTCACGAAGTCTGTAGCCCAGCTTCTCGGAACGATTGTCTACTTCTACTCTTACGCCTGCCTCGTACAGCTTGTCAGCCAGGTCCTCAGCGTACTCATTAAGAGCCTCGTCCTCGTTCTTTACAGGAAGAATCTTAACCTGAACAGGTGCAAGCCATGTAGGAAGGTTACCCTTTGTCTCCTCCAGGATGTAAGCCATGAAGCGGTCAAGAGAGCCCAGGATAGCACGATGAAGCACTACAGGAGTCTTCTTTTCACCGTTGCCGTCAACGTATGTAAGAGCGAACTTTGCAGGGAGACAGAAGTCCAGCTGACATGTGGAAAGTGTGTACTCGTTACCTACGGCAGGCTTAACGTTTACGTCCAGCTTAGGGCCATAGAAAGCAGCCTCGCCGATCTCCTCTGTGTACTCGATACCGATATCATTAAGTACACGACGAAGTGCATCCTCAGCTGTGTTCCACATCTCATCATCCGGATGATACTTAACCTTAT
>JAZUHR010000035.1:0-4714 GCA_045641825.1 Lachnospiraceae bacterium | reverse complement strand
CCTCATAGCCCTCCTCACGAAGTGAGAGGCAGGCCTGTGTGCCGGCATAGTCGAATTCCGCTGCCTGGCCGATAACGATAGGGCCGGAGCCGATTACCAGGATTTTCTTAATATCAGTTCTCTTTGGCATCTTACTTCTCCTCCCTGAAATTCTTCATATTGTCGATAAACTTGTCGAAAAGATATGCGCTGTCCTGAGGTCCCGGCGCACTTTCAGGATGGTACTGTACTGAGAAAACATAGTCCTCTGTGCATTCCACGCCTTCGATAGTATTATCAAGAATATTGATATGTGTAGGAACAAGGCCGGTATTTCTTAAGGTCTCTTCCTTTACTGCATAGGAGTGGTTCTGAGAGGTAATCTCCACCTTGTCTGTAAGAAGGTTCTTAACCGGGTGATTGCCGCCTCTGTGACCGAATTTTAATTTATAGGTCTCTGCGCCGAAGGCCAGAGAAATAATCTGGTGTCCAAGACAGATGCCAAAGATAGGCTTTTTGCCACGGAGTCTGCAGATGGTAAGGATAGTCGCCTTAACATCGGTAGGGTCACCGGGTCCGTTGGAAATGAAGATGCCATCGGGATTAAGGGCTAAAATCTCATCGGCAGAGGTATCAAAAGGTACCACTGTTACGCGACAGTCTCTGGCCTTGAGAGATCTTAAAATATTCTCCTTCATACCACAGTCTATGGCTACCACATGGAAGCTGCCTTCCGTGCAGTACTCATACTTTTCCTTCACTGTGGCACGGGCTACCTGATCATGACGTGGCTCCCACTCTGTAAGCTCCTTAAGAGCGGTCTCCTTATCCTTTATAGCATCGCAGATAAGTGCCCTGCAGCTACCAAAGTCTCTTATATGGCGGGCGATTTTTCTGGTATCTACACCCTCTACGCCTACGACATCGTACTTTTTCATGACCTCTTCCAGAGTCTCTGCACATCTGAAATTGGAAGGAGCATCACAATACTCGCGGACAATAAGTCCGGAAATGCCGGGTACCTTTGTCTCGTAATCGTCATCGCACATGCCGTAATTGCCGATAAGCGGATAGGTCATTACAACCGCCTGGTCAGTATAGGACGGGTCTGACAAAATCTCCTGATAGCCTACCATGGAGGTGTTGAATACCAGCTCCACGAATTTTTCCTTCTGTGAGCCGAATCCGGTACCGAAGTATTCTGTACCATCCTCCAAAAGAATCTTTACCTGTCTTTTCTCTGTCATTGTTTTCTCCTGATCTGTCAAGATTACTTTTCCAGTGAAGCCTTAATAAATGCTGCGAAAAGAGGATGAGGTCTGTTGGGTCTGGACTTGAATTCCGGATGGAACTGCACGCCTACATGGAAACGATTATCTGATACCTCTACTGCCTCCACTATGGCCTCATCCGGTGATGTACCGCTGATTGTAAGTCCTGCTGCCTCCAGCTCTTCTCTGTACGCATTGTTAAATTCATATCTGTGTCTGTGACGTTCAGATATATCTGACATATTATACGCCGAAAACAGTTTTGTTGCAAGTCTTACGCTACAAGGGTAGGCACCAAGTCTCATAGTGCCGCCTTTTCTGAGGACTGCCATCTGCTCCTCCATGAGGTCGATGACATTGTGCTTGCCCTCCGGTGTAAATTCTCCTGAATTTGCATCCGCATAGCCCAGCACATCTCTGGCATACTCAATAACAGCAATCTGCATACCGAGGCAAATGCCGAAATATGGCACATTGTTTTCTCTGGCATACTTGCAGGCGAGAATCTTACCTTCGATACCACGGTCGCCGAAACCACCCGGTACCAGAATACCATCAATGCCAGCCAGGCGCTTATCCACGTTTTCTACGCAGATTTCCTCACTGTCTATCCACTCGATATCAACATGGGCATCATTTGCATACCCTCCGTGAATAAGGGCCTCTCTTACGGAAAGATAAGCGTCATGAAGAGCTACATATTTGCCTACAATAGCTATTTTTACAGTCTTTGTAAGGGATAATGCGCCACTAACCATAGCCTCCCAGTGGGATATGTCGGGCTCGGACCCGGTAAGACCCAGACGGCGCATAACTACTGTGTCCAGACCGTTTCTGTGAAGCATAAGGGGCGCCTCATAGAGACAGTCCACTGTGCTGTTTTCGATTACGCAGTCCTTGGGCACATTACAGAAAAGTGAAATCTTGGAAATGATGCCGGGCTCTAATGGTCTGTCCACACGGCAAACAATCATATCCGGGAAAATACCGTGAGACTGAAGCTCCTTTACTGAATGCTGGGTAGGCTTTGATTTGTGCTCATCAGAGCCGGAAAGCCAAGGCACCAGTGTCACATGAATAAAGCAGCAGTTCTCTCTGCCCTTTTCCAGGGATACCTGTCTTATAGCCTCCAGGAAGGGCTGGCTTTCGATATCACCGGTAGTACCGCCGATTTCAGTAATAAGTACATCAGCACCGGAGGACTCCGCACCCATATAAATAAAACGCTTGATTTCCTCTGTAATGTGAGGAATTACCTGAACAGTCTGGCCCAGATATCCCCCCTGACGCTCTCTGTTAAGTACATTCCAGTAGACCTTACCACTGGTCAGATTGGAGTACTTATTGAGGTTTTCGTCGATAAATCTCTCATAATGTCCCAGATCCAGATCGGTCTCCGCACCGTCATCTGTTACGAATACCTCACCGTGCTGGTAAGGGCTCATGGTACCGGGATCCACATTCATATAAGGGTCCAGCTTCTGGGAGGCCACCTTAAGTCCTCTTGCCTTCAAAAGTCGGCCCAGTGAAGCCGCCGTAATTCCTTTTCCCAGTCCGGATACTACACCACCTGTTACAAAAATATGCTTTGTCATGATTTTCTCCCTTCTTATTCACCAATGCTCTGTGAAACTTTTTTATACTAATCCCGTTTTTGGAGATTTATTTAACTTTCTTCTTTACTTTGCCCTCAAATCGGTCCTTGCCTGAATCCTTGGGCACACTGGTAGGATAGCTGCCATCGAAGCAGGCTGCGCAGTATCCGCAGTCGCCGTCTGTGAGCTTGCTCAGTTCCTCTATAGGTAAAAATCCAAGTGAATCAGCCCCCAGTAACTCTGCAATTTCAGGAGTGCTGTGCTGATTGGCTATGAGATTTTCCTCGGAATCAATATCCGTACCATAATAGCAAGGATGACGGAAAGGCGGCGCTGATATACGAAGATGTATCTCCCTGGCCCCAGCATCACGAAGCAGCTTTATAAGTCTCTTACTGGTGGTACCGCGGACTATGGAGTCGTCGATAATTACCACTCTCTTACCGGAAATAACACTCTTAACCGGACTCAGCTTAATCTTTACCTGGTCAAATCTCTGATCCGTTCCCGGAGAAATGAAGGTTCTTCCTATATATTTATTCTTGATAAGTCCTATATCGTAGGGGATTCCCGATTTATTGGCGTAGCCCAGAGCCGCATCCAATCCTGAATCCGGTACACCGATGACTACATCCGCATCCACAGGATATCTCTCAGCCAATACCTCTCCTGCACGCACTCTGGCAGAGTGCACGGATACTTTGTCTATCGTAGAATCCGGTCTGGCGAAGTATATATACTCAAAAATACAGGTCTTCTTATCCTTTTTCTTACAGTAGTCAGTCCTGGCTTCCACTCCCTTTGCTGAAAAAATCAGTATTTCACCGGGCTCTATATCTCTTATAAATTCCGCTCCCACTGCTCTCAGGGCACAGCTCTCCGAAGCCACCACATACGCTCCGTCCTCTGTCACGCCATAGCAAAGAGGCCTGAAGCCTCTGGGGTCTCTCACGGCTATCAGCTTGGTGGAAGACATAAGAACAAGTGAGTAGGCACCTTCCAGTTCAGGAATAGCTCTGCTCACCGCTTCTTCAATGCTTCCGCACTCCAATCTTTTTCTTGTAATTACATATGCAATAGTCTCAGTATCGCTGGTGGTGGAAAAAATTGCTCCCGACATTTCCAGCTTGTCACGAAGCTCCAGGGCGTTGGAGAGATTTCCATTATGGGCCAGTGCCATCTTGCCCTTCATATGGTTTACCTCTATGGGCTGGACATTATTCCTGGTGGTAGCTCCTGTGGTACCATATCGCACATGACCTACGGCAATCTGTCCCAGGGGGTACTTGGCCAGCTGGTCCTTGGTAAAAACTTCGCTTACCAGGCCCAGATCCTTGTGGCTGTAGAAAAGACCTTCATCATTTACTACAATACCGCAGCTCTCCTATCCTCTGTGCTGCAGGGCGTAAAGTCCGTAATAAGCAATATTTGCTACCGGCGCCGTGTTTTTTGAATAAATACCAAATACACCACATTCTTCATGAATAGCCATACTGTGACTCCTTTGTCCTATTATAGATTATGTCTGTTAATAGTAGCTTTATTTCACAAAAAGAGGGCACTTATGGAAGACCCATAAGCGCCCTTGCTTTAACGAACAAACTATATTCTTTTTTTTATAATTTGTCAAGAGATATCAGATTTTCTTTAAAAGAAGGTAATTAAGATAATTTGTAATGTAGCTGTCTCCAAATGCTACTACTTCTTCATTCCATGCGGATGCCTTCTGTACCTTTGCGTCATCAGACAGATCACTTGAATATGAATTTGTAACTGTTATATCTGAAGAAGGTCTGAGAGTAGTTCCCCCCTTGCTTTGGTAATGCAGTCCTACTCTTAGATCCTTCTCATCATTGGAGCTGTAATTAA
>JAZUHR010000034.1:0-8321 GCA_045641825.1 Lachnospiraceae bacterium | reverse complement strand
TGCTGGCTAAGGGCGACTTTGTGCGAGTGCTAGTAAACACCGGCCGAAAGAAGCGTTATGAGACTCACTGTCTGAGGCCGAAGGCCGAGTTTGAGTCGAATAGCTTCTGAGGCCAGGGTGATACAGCGCGAGCATAACGGAGCTCGAAGACAGGATACTTTCGCAGATTGGGAAGAATAAAAATAAAAGGCACAGCTGCATTATAAAACCAAAACTCACTCAAAGAGATGACGCGGGGGAAGGATAGGAGCGTACACAGTTTTCACGAGCGGAGCGAAAAAAAATGACTTCGGAAAGCGAGCTTTTCGAAGTCATTTTTTCGTGTGGGGCTATGAGATTTTTTTACTCGATATCTTTTACTATTCCGGAAAAAAGGATGGAGCCGTCTGCACCGGTAAGTATGAAGAGGAAGGGGCGGTTCAGAGTGAAGTCCACAATTTCGATTTCCTCAATAGGGCGCCCGCTATAGTCGGGGATGTCAAGGAAGGTATAGGCAGATCCGGAGACCCCTTCTTCATCTATTTCGAAGGTAGCAGCATGTTCGGCCAGTGATAAACACAAAAAATTATTTTTATCAGGGCCTGCCAAAAGAGGCGAAAAATCAGCTATAGAATAGCTTAAAACGTCAGTGACCCCTAAAGCTACTAATTTTTCAAGTAAATCAGTCTGTTGTGAGATTTTAAATTTTGGAATAGAAGCACGAATTTGACGGTGATACCAATGATTGCCAGGCTTTGTGCTTCTTATAACATTCAGGTACTCGGTAGTTTCAAGCAGACTTTCAACACTTACACCTTCGTCAGGAAGAAAAAAGTACAGCTTCCCGTTTTCAATAACTTTCTTTTCATAAGCCATAAAATTATTGCCAATATAGATATAATCACGGTCCGAGGAGTGCATCATATCCACGGACGTATCACCGTTAAGGCCGTGGAAGGTTTGCTTATCTGTAGATGCATCAGCAAATATATTTGCCCAGCTGGCCTTAAAATAGATGGTGGACACAAGAGCCAAAACAGTATTCGGATCCAGTGTAAGACCTGATGTGTACTGGGTTAGGAGACCGCCTGTATTGCCATTCACCCATTGCTGCAGGGCCTTATTCATGCTATCATCTGCGGGATCGCCCACAAAGGATGAAGCATAGTAATTGTCGGCAAGAGTCTGCAGGGTACTTTCGTTGTAGGTCCTTGTTCCGTTAAGCCACAAAGAATTTGCAAGGAGGCTTTTCATTATGGGGGTATCGGCATAATTGCTTTGCCAGAGAGCAGCAATGTTGTGACGAAGCGTATCGATATCGTTTACAGAGAGTAAGTCCAGGAGCTGCTGCCTGCTGTTTCCACCTGTGACTTCCGCCAGCATTGACAAGGCCATATAAATGTTAAGTGGAGAAAAAATGGTGTTATCATTGGAGCCGGCGAGGACCTCCTGCATCACCTTGAAATAGTATGTGTCCATGGCCTGTGCGATGGGAGAAGAGGCTTCTACGGCCTTCTGCTGTGATATGACCCAATTGACGCGGTCGCGACTAAAAAGGTAATTCTCGGCTGACAGATGCGGGGCGTAGGGCTCGGGATATTTGGCCAGTACCTTCGTAAGTGTATTGCTTCCTGACGGTTTGCATCCGTGGGCACCATCCCAGAAGAGATATATACCGGAAATTGTGCCTATTAAAAGGACTACAGCGGCAGCTGCGATGGCAATCCTTAATGGAAGTGAACGCTTACTTTGTGATACTTCGTGAGCTTCTGACAAATATTTTTCATCGATTTCTGTCATTGCTTCATATATTTTTTCTGTCTTCATATTTCTATTCCTCTTTCTGTTAAATAGTGTCTAAGCTTTGTTCTTAGTCTGTTCAGGGTGAGGGAAATACTGTTTTCGCTAACTTTAAATCTGCGAGCGATGTCCTTCACACTTTCAGAATACCAGTACCTGCAAACAAATATTTTTCTTTTCTTTACAGGAAGAGTGGCAAGAAAAGAGTTGATACTTTCAGTCAGCAGCTTTTTATCCAGATAGTCCTCCGGTGAATTGCTATCCGGGATCAGCTCCGACAATTCCTCAAGTATAAGGGGCGTGCGACCGGAACCTCTTTTTTCAGCAGTATTTTTCCTGTAAAGATTGATAGACTGATTGCGTACCAGCTTTCCCAGGTAGGTGGCCAGATTGTGGGGAGTGGCTGGGGGGATGCTGTTCCAGGCCTGCAGGAAGGCGTCATTCACGCATTCTTCGGCATCCTCGGTGTTTTCCAGAATATCCTTGGCTATAGAGAAGCAATAGGAGTGGTATTTTTCTTCACATGCCTTTATGGCCTTTTCATCTCTGGATAAAAATAAGTCGACTATTTCATTATCCTGCACACTATCACCTGCCTTTCACCTATATACACGTAATTTGAACGGAAATCTTTCTCTCATTTCTTTAATACACAAAATAAATATCATTATATCTAAAATAAAAGTAAAACAAAATAGAATCCTTTGCTTTTTTATTTGTATGCGATTATACTTAAAAATGGCGGGTTTTCATAAAAGGAAAAGTGGGGATGTTTTTCTTCTTTTACAAGGAATGTATGAAATGATGCGTAGATTTGTGTTTGCTACAATTTTATTAGTTCTTATTTTCGAATCGCTAGGGTGCACAGCTGATAAAAAGGCTAATGAAAATGAGCAGGAGAAGGAACTCACTGTTACCAAGGAAGCCACTCCGACTCCAAAAATTAGTGGCGAGGATATGCCGATTTACGAAAGTTCTGTTCGGATGCTCAACTCGGAGCTGGCGATAAAGACCTTGGAGTATTTTCCGTATGGAAGCCCAATTGAAATAACAGTAGGAGTTGGTGACAGGTATTCTACTAATTCGGGATACATATTTGAGCCTACATTTGAGACCTATGGTAAGAATGGCGGGCCATTGCTTACTGTGATGGAAATTGAATGGGACACCGATAGTTTTAAGTCTCTTGCGACGAGGCCTGACCTTGCAAAAAAGGATGGCCCCCTGCTTATAAACGGTGAACGAGGGTACTACTCAAAAAAATTCGATTTGAATGATATGCACCGTATGGATATAACAAAAAAATATGGTGAAAAAATAAGATTGGATGACCTGTATAAACAGGAGATTATAATTAACACTGATGAAATACAAAAAGGTGATACAGGAATACTGATTATCGAATTTTGCTGGGCATATGATGTGCCACTTAGACATGAATATGATGAAGAGGTACCTGATGAGGAGAATCCGGCTATACAATATCTGTTTATTAATGCTGAAATACGATACTTGGCTGGGGAAAAAGGAATAGTATTAAACTTAGAGACAGGAGAAATATCGGATAAAAACTTAGAAAAATATGAAGGTGATAATGTAAAGTCTGAGATAGATAGTCTTTCAGGCATTCTTCATAGGTGAGCCCGTTTATTATAATATAGATAATGAATGGGAAGTTTTATCTGATGGGAAAATAAGATTTTCTGTGGAATTTGTAAACAGAATGGATGTTGCAGAATATATTTTTTCTTTTGCTGCTGATAAAGGGCTCATGTGCTGAAAAATGAAGGGAGACAAAATGGAAATTAAAGGATATACATACGGATACGGCGGAAGACCGGGAGACTACAGAAGTGAGGCAGGTGTCAAGTCTCAGGAACTCATGTATGAGTTGGGGCTGAACTGGGTGTGCCTGGCTGTGGCTGTGGCTCAGGACAATTATCATTCTACAAAAATGTATTATGATTATGCGAATAATGCATCTGACTTTGACGTGTATGCGGCTATCAAAAGGGCTCACGACCACAATGTAAAGGTCTGCTTAAAGCCCATGGTAAACTGTCGTGACGGTATCTGGAGAGCTCAGATAGATTTCCCTGACGAGGATATGCATGGAAGAGATGTGTATTGGTCCGAATGGTTCAAAAATTACACAGCATTCCTGCTTCACTATGCTGAAATCGCAGAGGAATTAAAGTGCGAGATGTTCTGCATAGGCTGTGAAATGCTGGGTACGGAGCGCAAGGAAAAGTACTGGAGAGAGCTGATTACGAAGATTCGTGAAGTTTACCACGGACCTCTTGTTTATAATACCAATCATGGCAAAGAAGAGGTGGCCAAGTGGTTCGATATGCTGGATTATGTAGGTACCTCTGCCTACTATCCTGTGGCCGGTCGAAACGGCATGGGCTACGACAAGGAGACCATGATATCAGAGTGGCAGAAGATTCGTGACCGTCTGGCAGGCGTATCTGAGCGAATCGGCAAAAAGATTATTTTCATGGAAATCGGCTGCAGAAGTGCCAAGACCTGTAGCTCAATGCCATGGGATTTTGCCCATAGGGATCTGCCCAAATGCGACGAGGAGCAGGCTGACTTTTACGATTCCTGTCTGACCGTAATGCATGATGAGCCCTGGTTCGCAGGCTTTTTCTGGTGGGATTGGTCTACAAAGATTTATGATACAAAGGAGGAGGCTGAGCAGGATCTGGGCTTCAACATCCACCTGAAAAAAGCGGAGGAAGTAGTAAAGAAGTGGTATAAATAAAAGCCATTGCATAATAAAAAACTAACAATCAAAGACACAAGTGGAGGAGTTATGGGCAACAAATTGGTTTTTACAAAAAGTAACTGTGTTGGGTGTAACAGATGCATAGGCGTATGTCCGTGTCCGGGTGCCAATATCGCTGTGATTGATGAAAACGGGAAAAACACAATTTCTGTTGATCCCGACAAGTGTATCGCCTGCGGTGCATGCTTTGATGTGTGTGAGCACAACGCAAGAGCGTATGATGACGATACCGAAAGATTTTTTGCGGATCTTAAAGCAGGGCAGAAAATTTCTGTGTTGCTGGCTCCGGCTTTCAAGGCAAATTATGAAAAGGAATATGAAAAATTCCTGGGGCAGTTAAAGGGCCTGGGCGTAAACAGAATTATCAGCGTTTCATTTGGCGCTGACATTACCACATGGGCTTACATAAAATACATTACCGAGAATAAATTCCTGGGCGGCATTTCACAGCCTTGTCCTGCTGTAGTGGGCTATATAGAGAAATACCTTCCCGAGCTTCTTCCGAAGCTTATGCCTGTACATTCTCCGATGATGTGCGGCGCGATTTATGCCAAAAAATATATGGGCGTGACGGACAAACTGGCATTTATCAGCCCATGTATTGCCAAAAAGAATGAAATAGACGATCCAAACTGCGGTGGGTACATCAGCTATAATGTTACTTTTTCTCATCTTGTGGACTATCTGAGAAAAAATCCGAACAATTACGGCAGTGTTACTGATGAAATTGAATACGGTCTCGGCTCCATATATCCTATGCCGGGCGGTCTTAAAGAGAATGTTTACTGGCTCCTGGGTGAGGATACCTTTATTCGCCAGATGGAGGGCGAGAAGCATATGTACGGGTACCTTAAGAAGAATAAGGACCTGATTGCAAAGAGCAAGACGCCATATCTCTTTGTGGATGCCCTTAATTGCTCCGGCGGATGTATTTACGGTACCGGCATCGAGGAGAAGAACTACGATAATGAAGAGATCTACATGGCTATCCAGCGCATCAAGGTAGCCGGTAAAAATGATGAAAAGCGTAAGAGCCAGCTGGCATGGAGCCGTAAGCTGACACCTGAAAAGAGACTGGCTGCTCTTAATGCGCAGTTCAAGGATCTGAAACTGGAAGACTTTATAAGACATTACACAGATCGCAGTGGCGAGTGCAAGCTTTCTCTACCATCTGCTTCCAAGGAGCAGGAGATATTTAACGCTATGCTTAAGGATACTCCGGAAAAGCAAGCCATTAACTGTGGTGGATGCGGATATGACACCTGTAGGGATATGGTCTGTGCTATTCATAACGGTTTCAACCATAAGCGTAACTGCGTATGGTACGCAAAGGATAAGGCTGTCCTGGGGGCTGAAGAAAATGAAACACTTTTGGAGGAGCTTAAGGAGACTCAGGACGCTTCCGAAGCCTTCAAGAGAGCAGCAATTACGAATATCAATCAGAATTTCAGCGAGCTGGATTTTTCCATCAAGGCTATTGAAAGCGGTAGTGAAAGCAATGCCTATAATACTATGGCTATTTCCGAGGCAATGGGCTCTATAAATGACTTTGCGGACCAGTTAAAGGTAGCATTGGATAAGATTGTGGAATGCATAAATAACCTTTCACAGAACAATGAAGACGTTATAAGTATTGCCAGCCAGACCAATCTCCTGGCCCTCAACGCTTCCATCGAGGCTGCAAGAGCTGGTGAGTCGGGACGCGGCTTCTCTGTAGTTGCCGAGGAAATAAAGAAGCTGGCTGAGAATTCCAGAAAAACAGCCAATGATTCAAATGCGAGCAATACAGAAATCCACGATCTTGTGTATAGTCTCTTTGGTGAGGTTGAAGAGCTTACAAAGACAATTTCCGAGGTAAACAACAAAACACAGAACCTGGCTGCTTCCTCAGAGGAGTCGGCTACAGCCATCAATATTGTTGCGGGCACTATAGAAGAGGTGCGTGATAAGCTGAATGGCATTCTGGACAAATAATAAAAAATTAAGGTGATTTGAACAATTAGCACTCACCTCTTGACAGTGCTAACAAAAGGTGATATAACGAGGTTAATGAAAGAGAAATCTTTGATTGGCCTCGTTTTTTGGTTAATCATTTGCACTATTTGTAGGGAGGTGCACGTATGAATATCAGTAAATTTACTCAGAAATCAATGGAAGCGGTAAATAACTGCGAGAAGCTGGCTTATGACTACAGTCATCAGGAGCTGGTGCCTGAGCACCTGCTTTATTGCATGCTACAGGATGCAGAGGGCTTGATTCCCAGACTTTTGGAGAAAATGGAAATAGACCCGGCTGTTTTTACGGCGCAGATTGAGGGTCTTTTAAGAAAGCGACCCAAGGTATCCGGTGGCCAGGTATATGTAGGGGATAAGCTCAACAAGGTCCTGATTTACGCAGAAGATGAAGCGAAAAAGATGGGAGATACCTATGTGTCTGTAGAGCATCTTTTTCTCTGCATATTAAAGCATGGCGGAAGCGAGCTTCAGCAGGTCTTCAGAGACTTCAGGCTGGACAGAAACAGATTTTTACAGGCACTCCAGGAGGTGCGCGGAAATCAGAGAGTGACTACAGATAATCCGGAAGGAACATATGAAGCCCTGGAAAAATACGGTGTGGACCTGGTGGAGAAGGCCCGTGCTCAGAAGTTGGACCCGGTCATCGGCAGAGATACCGAGATTAGAAATGTGGTTCGTATTTTGTCCAGAAAGACAAAGAATAATCCGGTACTTATAGGTGAGCCCGGTGTTGGTAAAACAGCAGTGGTAGAGGGCCTGGCCCAGCGTATCGTGGCAGGAGACGTGCCGGACGAACTGAAGGACAAGACCATTTTTTCACTGGATATGGGAGCACTGGTGGCAGGTGCCAAGTACAGAGGTGAGTTCGAGGAAAGACTTAAGGCTGTACTGGATGAAGTGAAGAATTCCGACGGCAGAATTGTGCTTTTTATCGATGAACTTCATACCATAGTGGGCGCCGGCAATGCCGAGGGCCCTATGGATGCGGGCAATATGCTGAAGCCCCTTCTGGCTCGTGGTGAATTGCACTGTATCGGTGCCACCACACTCAATGAATACAGAAAATATATCGAAAAGGATGCGGCCCTCACCCGTCGTTTCCAGCCTGTACTGGTGTCTGAGCCTACGGTAGAGGATACAATTTCCATCCTCCGTGGGCTTAAGGACAGATACGAGGTCTTCCACGGAGTACGTATCACGGATGGCGCCCTGGTATCGGCAGCGGTGCTTTCAAACCGCTATATTTCCGACCGTTTCCTGCCGGATAAGGCTATAGACCTGGTAGATGAAGCCTGTGCTTCCATCAAGGCCGAACTGAATTCTATGCCTACTGAGATTGATGAAGTCCGTCGTCGTATCATGCAGATGGAGATAGAAGAGGCTGCCCTTAAAAAAGAGACCGACTCAAAGTCGGCAGAGCGTCTGGAAAACCTGCAGAAAGAACTGTCCGAACTCAGAGACGAATTCAATGTGGTCAAGGCCAAATGGGAAGGTGAAAAAGCAGCTGTAGACCGCATCACCAAGGTACGCGAGCAGATAGAGAGCGTGAACGCAGAAATCGCTCAGGCCGAGAGAAAATATGACCTGAATAAGGCTGCAGAGCTTAAATACGGCCGTCTTCCGGCCCTTCAGAAGGAACTGGCGGAACTGGAGGAGAAAAACAAGTCCCAGGAAAACGAGCTGGTCCACGAGGCTGTGGATGAGGATGAAATAGGAGTGGTAGTGGCCCGTTGGAC
>JAZUHR010000033.1:0-7081 GCA_045641825.1 Lachnospiraceae bacterium | reverse complement strand
GCTTGGCCTCCGACTTGTAACACGACCTGTCTCATAAACCAGTATTTCTCTGTCTATATTTTTATCCTGAGTATAAGAGCCCAGGAATTTATCAAAGGTATTTCTTCCTCCCAGAATAAAGAGCTTCCTGTCGCAAATCATGTATTTATCATGCATTCTGAAGGAATACTGCCATGGCTTCAAAAGATTAGGAATATTATAAAGCTTCATCGTAACATTCTCGTGGTGAGCCAGACTTTTGAATACACTGGAAAACAGTATATTTTTCCCGGTAAAAATACCGTCAAAAATCAGCCTTACTTTTACGCCTCTTTCGGCAGCGGCGTAAAGTGCCGAAAACACATCAAATGTAGCCTTATCATCGTGTACTTCAAAGCAGGAATATATAATTTCTTCTTCCGCCTCTTCAATAAGCCTGAGCCTCCAGTGCATGGCTTCATCATTATCGTCGATGCAAAGGACTCTTTCAGTCCCTATAGTGTCTGCAGTAAACTCAGTTTTTTCGATGGAAGCCTCTACTTCATCACTAACGCTCTTGTGCTGCAGATGATATACGGTAGTTCCCATAAGAGTATAGAAAAAATATACACAAAGGCAAAGGAGAATCCACTTAAGGACTCTCCTCTTTTTTGTTCTTTTTTTAGCTTTAAGTTTTTTAATCATTTCTTGTTTTCTAAAATGCTTTTAAGTTCATCCATAAATGAATCAACGTCTTTAAATTCACGGTAAACAGAAGCAAATCGAACGTATGCTACAGGATCCAGATCACGAAGCTTTTCCATAAGCATCTGTCCTATAAGTGAGGACGGAATTTCCTTCTCCTCCATATTGTAAAGAGAATTCTCTATCTCATCCACAACCTGATTAATCTGTGCCACGGAAATAGGTCTCTTATGGCAGGAACGGAAAACACCTGAAGTGATTTTCTCTCTGTCATATGGCTCACGGCTGTTGTCCTTCTTAATAACAACCAGAGGAATGGTCTCCACCTTCTCATAGGTGGTAAATCTCTTCTCGCATTCGTCGCACTGTCTTCTTCTTCTGATTGAAAGACCATCTTCAGCAGGTCGTGAATCAATAACTCTTGTGTTTTCTTTACCGCAAAACGGACATCTCATAATAAATCCCCTTCATAAAGATATAGTTTAATATCTGTAAATATTTTTGTACTAACCACTATATCTAGTATATCGGGTTTTACATCCGGGACTTAACACTCTTCGTAAACTTTTTCTGCATATGCCTTGGAAATATTAACATTTTCAGGGATGCTGTCTTCCAAAAGCACATTTATGTAAGGCTTGTCCTTCTTGATTTTGGCAAAAAGATGAGGAATATCGAATCTGCCGCTACCTAATGTAATAGGTCGGGACTTGATTACACCATCCTCCACGATATAGTCCTTTAAGTGAATTACATCAATTTCTTCCCCGAAAAGCTCAAAAGCCTCATCCACTATATCATTATGTCTGCTTTCATTCTCAGCAGAAAGCATATTGATAGGGTCCAGAATTACTCTGAGATTCGGGCTGTCAATGGCATCCAAAACTCTTCTGGTGCGGGCAGGATTACACATTATATGCTTATAAACAGGCTCAATGCCTACGCAAACGCCCATTTTTTCAGCATACTCCACTACAGGACGAAGCCCCTCTATAAAAGTATCCAGCGCTTCATCAGTATGATTTGCAGGCTCATACTTGTATTCGATATTTACCGCTCCTGTTTCAGTGCCCACCATACCGGCTCCAAGGAGGCTGGCAAATCTTATATGATTTTTGTAGAGATTCTGATTTTTCTTAAGAGCCTCTTTGTTCGGTGTGGCAAGATTGTAATAGCAGCCAAGAACCGCCACATTAACATCGTTTTTAGCCAGACATTCCCTCATGTAAAGGGCAAGACCACTGGTAAATGCTGTAGGGCTTGTATTGAAGCGTTCTTTAAATACCTTGGGAATAGCAAGCTGCGTGGTGCAAAAGCCTGCTTTTCTTATATTTGCTGCCCATTCTTCTATGGAGCCACCCGGAACATCGTGTCCACGCACACCAAATCTGAATGTGTTATCCATATATTCTCCTTTGCCGCAGGCAACGGAGGCCTGTACGGCGAGTACTATAATAAGCTTCCGTAAGGAAGCGCGTCCTATTTCTCCTTTTTGAACGAAGTGAAAAATGGAGAACCCCGAAGGGGTTTGATACGCTAAGCCTTCACGCGACAGCGTGAATTATCATGGCTTAGCGTCCTATTCTCTCCTTTTTATTCCATAACCTTTAGAATAATCCTGTAATCTTGCCGTCAACCACATCAATCAGCTCAGCTGCAGGCTTCTTTGGAAGTCCAGGCATCTGAATAATCGTACCTGTAATAGCTACCAGGAAGCCTGCACCTGCATTAATGTAAGCCTCTCTGATATTGATGGTGTGTCCCTCAGGTCTTCCCAGCTTCTTGGGATCATCGGAGAAGCTGTACTGGTTCTTTGCCATACATACAGGTACATCCTTAAAACCAAGAGCCTCGATACGCTTGATTTCCTTAAGTGCATTTGCATCATAGGTAACCTGACCTGCACCGTAGATTTCCTTACAGATCTTCTCGATTTTTTCGGTAAGGGAAAGGGAATCCTCGTAAAGCATCTTGAAATTGCTTTCCTTTTCAAAAGCCTTAAGAACTGACTCAGCAAGAGCAATACCGCCTTCGCCGCCCTTTTCCCAAACTTCTGAAAGAGCAAATTCACAATTACGCTCGCGGCAGAAATCTTCAACAAATTTAAGCTCTGCCTCTGTATCTGTCACAAATTTATTCAGTGTAACTACTACCGGAACTCCGTACTTCTGGAGATTTTCAATATGCTTTTCAAGGTTCACGATACCCTTTTTAAGAGCTTCCGGATTTTCATTGGAAAGTTCAGCCTTCTCTACTCCGCCATTGTATTTAAGGGCACGTACAGTAGCCACAAGAACGATACAGTCCGGCTTAAGACCTGCCATACGGCACTTAATATCAAGGAACTTCTCAGCACCCAGATCAGCACCGAAGCCTGCCTCTGTAATGGTAATATCTGCCATTTTGAGGGCAGCCTTTGTAGCACGAACAGAGTTGCAGCCATGGGCAATATTGGCAAAAGGACCACCATGTACCAGTGCCGGAGTATGCTCAAGAGTCTGAATGAGATTTGGCTGCAGTGCATCCTTAAGAAGGGCTGCCATAGCGCCTACACAGTTAAGCTCCTTTGCTGTTACCGGGCTACCGTCATATCTGTAAGCTACGATGATGCGTGAAAGTCTTGCCTTCAAATCCTCCATATCTGTAGCCAAGCAAAGGATAGCCATAATCTCTGTTGCTACAGTAATTACGAATCCTCCTTCTCTGGTCTGGCCGTCAGTCTTTTTACCAAGACCTACGACAATATTGCGGAGATTTCTGTCATTCATATCCATACAACGCTTAAGAACAATCTGCTTGGGGTCAATCTGCAGCTCGTTGCCCTGATAAATATGATTGTCAAGGACTGCATTTAAAAGATTGTTGGCAGATGTAATAGCGTGGAAATCACCTGTGAAATGAAGGTTTAATTCATCCATAGGTACAACCTGGGCAAAACCACCGCCCGAAGCACCACCCTTCATGCCGAAGCAAGGGCCCAGAGATGGCTCACGAAGAGCAATAATAGCCTTTTTCCCCATCTTGCCAAAAGCCTGACCGAGACCGACTGTGGTTGTGGTCTTTCCTTCGCCTGCGGGAGTAGGATTAACTGCTGTTACCAGAATCAGCTTACCATCAGGTCTGTCCTTAATGGAATTGAGATAATCCTCGGATAATTTAGCCTTATACTTACCATAAAGTTCCAGGTCATCCTCCGAAATACCAAGGGATTTGGCTACTTCTGTGATTTTTAAAAGTTCTGCTTCCTGTGCGATCTGAATATCAGACTTCATTTTAGGTCCTCCAACTAATAATATGATTATTGTTCATTACTGCCTTGTAAATATGCTTCAAACTCATCCATAGTCATAAGGATGGTTCTTGGCTTAGTGCCGTCTTCCTTGGATACCACGCCTGCGTCTGCCAGCTGATCCATGGTACGTGCGGCTCTGTTAAATCCTACTTTGAAATGTCTCTGAAGCATACCTATTGAAGCCTTCTGGCTCTCAATAATGGTTCTACCCATTCCCCCAAACAATTCATCCTTGTCAGCGTCACCGATCTTCGGGGCTGCTTCTTTTCCGGATGCGCTTTTAGTGCTTACAGCATTTTCTTCAATATGCTTAGTAATCTCACCGTTGTAGCTGACTTCATCATTTTCAGACTTAAGAAAAGCCACTACGGAATTTACTTCTTCATCGGAAACGAAGGCTCCCTGCACTCTCACAGGCTTGGTGTAGCCTGTAGGGAAGTAAAGCATATCGCCCTTACCCAAAAGCTTCTCGGCTCCTACCGAGTCCAAAATGGTACGTGAATCAATACCGGAGGCTACGGAGAAAGCAATTCGTGACGGAACATTCGCCTTAATAAGACCGGTAATAACATTTACAGACGGTCTTTGTGTCGCAAGTATCAGATGAATACCGCAGGCTCTTGCCTTCTGAGCCAGACGGCAAATAGCTTCTTCCACTTCGCTTGCAGCCACCATCATGAGGTCGGCCATCTCGTCAACAATGATTATCATATGGGACATAAGCGGGAATTTTTCCTCCACATGTCCCTTTTCCATCTCTTCTTTAATTCGCTGATTATATCCGGCCAGGTCTCGTACTGAAAGATCCGCAAACTTGCTGTATCTGTCTTCCATTTCCTGCACTGCCCAGTTAAGGGAAGCTGCAGCCTTCTTGGGGTCTGTGACTACAGGTATAAGGAGGTGAGGAATGCCGTTATATACCGATAATTCCACCACCTTAGGGTCAATCATAATGATTTTAACATCTTCAGGCTTAAGCTTGTAAAGAATACTCATAACGATGGTATTGATACAAACAGATTTACCTGAACCGGTCTGTCCTGCAATAAGCATATGGGGCATCTTGGCGATATCTCCAATGATATTGGCGCCTTCAATACTCTTACCCACTGCAAAAGGAAGCTTGCCCTTACTCTCCGTAAATTCCTTACTTTCAATAAGATCTCGTAAAAGTACTGCAACACTTTCCTGATTAGGCACCTCGATACCTATGGCAGCCTTACCGGGAATAGGTGCTTCAATTCTGATATCAGCTGCAGCCAGTGCCAGCTTAATATCGTCTGCAAGCCCTGTTACCCTGGACACCTTAACACCTACATCAGGCTTAAGCTCGTATCTGGTAACAGAAGGACCTCTGGTAACATCCGTAACCTGTACCTTTACACCAAAGCTGTTAAGAGTAGACTCCAAAATAGCTGCAGTTTCAGCCATCTCCTGCTGACCGCCACCGGCTCTCATAGGCTTAGGGGCTTTAAGGAGGTCAATAGGCGGGAATTTATATTCCTTCACTACTTCAACAGGCTCCATGGTCATCTGATTATTCTTATCGGGAGAGATATTCTCCTTGGTAATTACTTTTTCAGTCCTCTTTTTGCTATCATTCTCTGTCTTATTTGTAACTTCAGAAGAATTGCTCTCGTTTTCCTTCTTCTTAACTGTACGATTGGTCACAGAATAAGGCGCCTCGTCAAAAATAGTCATAGGACTGGCTTCTTCCTGCATCCTTCTGTCACTTAAGGACCTTTCAGAAAAGCTCATAGGCTTATCTGCACTTTCTGTATCTATAAGGATATCGGGTGTTTTTTTACCGGTTGTTCTCTTAATATCCTTATCGAGAAAGGCAGGAATCTTTGTAGCTGTTTCCGGCTTATATTCCTTACCGTCGAACTTATTCTTTAATTCCTCTTCATATACGGAATAAGGTGTAGTCTCCTTGGCTTCAGGCCTGTTGCTGTCAATAATATTTATGGTACGGGCAGCGGAATTACCCTGCTCCTGATACTCGTTTTTTTCTGTACGACCTGTCTGCTCAGAAGAATCACCGCTTGAAACTATCTCATACATACCGTCCGGGCTCTTGGGATCAGCCTCGTACTGATTGCCGTCAGGGTTCTTAAAGGTCACGGGTGTTGTAGGAGTAATACCCCCGAAAAAGTTCTTGGAGGGCTTCACCTCTTCTTTTTCCTCCACCTTGGATACATCACCCAGATCCTTGGAGAAGAACATGTCAAAAAATCCCTGCTGACTCTCACCTGCAGGATTCTTCGCATTAGGATTTCTCAAATAATTTTCCTTTTCCTTCTGGGCCAGCTCTTCATAAGCTCTGCGCTGCTCGAGTCTAAGTTCCTTTCTCTCAGCCTCATGCTCCTTGAATTCCCTGCCCTTTTCCATCATGAATTTACGAATGATGGTAATAAAGGCCTTACCTGTAATAATCATAAGAAAAATGATTTCTAAGGCTGCCAGAATGATATATGTGCCGATTTGTCCGAAAAGAGGCACCAGAAAATAGCAAAGTACACCACCCACAAAGCCACCGCCTGCATGACTGTCTACAGAAGCCTTATAGTAGTCCACCGGTGTAAACTTTGTATTGGTAACTCCTGTTCCCAACTGGAACATAGCGCAAAATAGGATAAAAATGCAGACCGCTGATATGATTTTCGCCCTGAGACTGGTAATAAAGCTGTCACGATTAGCCAGATAAAAAGCCACAGAAAGCAAAAGCAAAAGAGGGAAAAGGTATGCAATAAAACCAAAGCTTCCGAAGAGAAAGCCTCTGACTGCAGCCCCTACCTTGCCTGACATGGAAAAATTGGACAAAAAGAGAAGCACAGCAACTACAAAGGTGATAATAAGAACTGTCTCACTCTTAATCTGGCGACGTACACCTTCTCTGCGAGCCATTCGCTCTCTTTCCTCAGCTGTGTACTCTCTCTTCCCGGAAGTAGCCTTAGTGGCGCTAGCTCCGGCTTTTCTCGTAGTCTTAGTAGACTTAGCTGTGGATTTTTTACTTCCGCTACTCTTGCTGCCTTTTCCGGTATTTTTAGTATTTGTATTTTTTGAATTGTTATTTTTCGAATTAGCCATCTAAACTCCCACCTAAAACCTAGTTATAGGTATACA
>JAZUHR010000032.1:0-8609 GCA_045641825.1 Lachnospiraceae bacterium | reverse complement strand
CAATTCCGCTGCAGCGCAGGCTTTTATGACACAGTTCGACAATGTGGTGCCTATCTGGGGCGTGCAAAGAGAGCACGAGCTGGATGAGTGGCTGTCCTATATGGAGGAGACACCCACCTTTACCGGGGAAATCAAGGCGTTCGTAGAGAAGGAAAAAGAGGAGCTGGCAGGAGATTTCTGCAGAGGCTGCGGCTACTGTATGCCATGTCCACAGGGCATTATGATTAACCAGTGTGCCAGAATGTCCCTGCTTCTCAGGCGTTCTCCTTCCGAGAATCAGCTGTCTCAGCACATGCAGGCGGAGATGAAGAAGATTGAAAAGTGTACCGGTTGCGGGGCTTGTCGTAAGAAATGCCCTTATAACCTCGACACACCCAATCTCCTTAAGAAGAATTTTGAGGATTATAAGAAAGTGCTGGCAGGAGAAGTCAGCGTAAAATAAAGGCATGTTTCGGGGACAGCTTTTAGATATTTCAGAGGATGAAATGGGGGTTAAATGAAGAATAAAATAATCATAGCACTGGCGCTTATAGCTGCACTTTTGCTTCAATGCACAGGCGCAAATGAATATACAGTCCTTGCAGGGACGGGGAAGCCTACCCACGGCAGCAGTGATAGCTGGATCAAGGAAAGCCAGCTGGTCACCACGGTGCCTGCAGGCTATCAGGTTAATCCTGCTACTCAGGGTAAAGGAAAGAATGGTGACTACAATGCCTTTTTTCTGAAGGAAGAGGTACAGACCATATCCATAACCATAGATGAGAATAATCTGAACTACCTTTTTCAAAATGCCAACGAGAAGCCCACGGTGCTGGCCGAGAGCGTGACCATCGGTGACGAGACGGTGGGATATGTAGGCTTAAAAACCAAGGGGAGCTATACTCTGGAGCACTCCTATTCGGATAATCCCGGCAGCGACCGATTTTCCCTTACCATCAATTTCGGGAAATACGTGAAAAAGGCGGACTTCGGGGAGACGCAGAATTTTCACGGTGTGGACAAAATCAGTCTTAACAATTTTTTCTTCGATAAGTCCATGATGAAGGAATACATTTCCCTGCTTCTGATGTCCGAGATGGGCTTGCCTACACCCCAGTTTGGCCTGGCCAAGCTCTACATAAACGGGGAATACTACGGTGTTTACAGCATAATAGAAGCGCTGGACAAGCCTATTCTGGAGCAATATTACAATTGCTCCTCGAAGGACGTGAGCGACTATCTCTGTAAGCCTGAAGGGACGAATTTCATCTACGAGGACCTGGAGAGAGACTGGGCGCCCATGTGGGAGAGAGACCAGAATACCCTGGAAAAGGTGCGGGATATGATTCCTACAGTGGATGACTGGGCGAAAAAGCTGAACCAGCTGAGTCAGGGCACTGATTTTTCGGATAATACGATTGATGTGAACAGCGAAGAGTACCTGAAACTCCTGGAGGAAGTAATAGATATAGATGAATTCCTACGCTATTTTGCTGCCCATAGCTTCCTCTGCCAGCTGGATAATATGTTTGTAGGACAGAAGAATTTCGGGCTTTATATAAGTCGTGAGGGAAGGGCTCTGCTGATTCCCTGGGACTATGATCTGAGCTTTGGCACATACTCGCCTGTTACAGCTGAGGCTACGGCCAACTATCATCCGGACCTTATGTTTATGCTGAATCAGGGAGACAATGTAAGCAAGTCCAGACTCAGGCGTTTTTACAGTGATTTCCCGCTTTTTTACGTGATTTTCCAGAATGATTCCCTGATGGAAAAATATCATACTTATATGCAGGATTGCGCCCGTATCCTGACTCTGGGCGGGACTACCTCCTTCGGTACAGAGATAGAGCCGGGACTGGGCAATAAAAGGATAGAGAGCCTGACGGAGAGTCTGACGCAGGCCGCGACAGAAAAGGTATGCCAAAGAGGCGGATATATGAATGGCATCAGGCAGCCCAGAGACCTGAAAAACGGACTTATTAGCCTGTCGAAAATCATAGCTATGAGATCTGTAGGTGTGTATGCAAGTCTTAAGGAATTACCCACATACGTTTCCGGAAAGGGCTGTAATCTGGCCCAGGTGGGTAATGGCCAGGATAACTGGTGGACCATGGATAACGGCTGGATTACCGCTGTGGAAGCGAGCAGAGGGTGGTTCTCCATCGCCCGGTACAATGGTGCTTCTCCGGTGCTTACAGTGACAGAGATAGCAGAAGACGGAAAGGATTATCCGGAGATCGCAGAAGCTGCGAAGTATTCCGGAAAGGGCTACTTTAAAGTGTACACCCTTAAGGATTCCGCTGCTGCGAAGATGGTAGAGGGATATTCCCTGTCTATCCCTATGGGTAAGGAAATGACCGGGAAAAAGCTTTCCTTTTACGCATATGACGCCGGAAAAATAACGGAGCTTACCTGTACACAGGACGAAAATATCTATACCTGCCAGATGGACAAGCCAGGAATAATTGTGATAATGGAAAATGGCCACGCCTTCGGTAGCAAATCCGGTGCAAAGACCCGGTATATTGTGATGGCTGCCGGAGCCGGACTTTTACTCATAGCAGCAGTAATTTTGACCGTGGGCAGAATCAGGAAGAAAAGAAAATGAATGAAGAAAAAACCAATGTAATGCGAGTTCTGGATCAGAAGAAAATCAGCTATAAAAGCCACTGCTACGTGGAGACCGGCTGTACCAATGGTGTAGAGATAGCGAGGATCCTTCGGCAGAATCCGGAGGCTGTCTTTAAGACTCTTGTGACTATCGGCGGCAAGACCAGGAAAAACTACGTATTTGTCATCCCTGTAGCGGAGGAGCTGGATCTTAAGAAGGCTGCCAAGGCCGTAGGCGAGAAATCCATAGAAATGATTAAACAAAAGGAACTGCTGCCGCTTACCGGTTATATTCACGGCGGCTGCTCTCCTATAGGCATGAAGAAGCTTTTTGTGACTACTATCCACGAGACATCTAAGAACTTTGAGACCATTTGCATGAGCGCCGGCAAGGTGGGCTACCAGGTGGAGCTATCCGCTTCAGATCTGGAAAAGGTAATACCCCTTCAGTACGCTGATTTAACTGTAGAATAAAGAAAATTCAAGGAGGCTCCATGTACTCTATCATCCCCACACCCTACTCACTTACGGAAAAGAATGGCGCTTTTTGCTTTAAATATGATACCAGAATCATTCTGGGAGAGAATTGTACGGAAAAAGAATACTATTATGCTTCAGTCTTAAATGAAAGCATCCGTGAAAAAATGGGCTTTACACTTGCAATCGTTAAGGGTAGCGCTGCAGGCAACAATGAGATTTATTTTGATAAATTGGAGGGCCGGGAAAGTATCGCAGAAGACTGGTCCAATGAAAAAGAATTCAAGATAAAGAGGGACAGTTATAAGATAGGTGTAAGCGAACGGCAGATCGTTTTATCAGCAGATTACAGTAATGGCCTCCTCTATGCAGTGGAGACTCTGAGGCAGCTGATTTCACAGCTGGCAATGGTGATTCCGGCTATGGAGATAGAGGATAAGCCTGTCATCGCCAATCGTGGATTCTACCACGATGCCACCAGAGGACGTGTGGAGAGCCTGGACAGCTATAAGAAGCTGGCAGATAAATGCGCTTATTATAAGCTGAACCAGCTGCAGCTTTATGTGGAACACAGTTATCTGTTCAAGGACTTCTCGGAGGTCTGGAGGGATGATACTCCGCTTATTGCAGAGGATATTCTGGAGCTGGATATGTATTGTAAGAAGCTTGGCATCGAGCTGATACCCTCCATCGCATCTTTCGGCCACCTGGACAAGGTGTTAAAGACTAAGAGCTTTACAAAGCTCTGTGAGCTACCGGATTCCGACAAGGACAGATTTTCCTTTAGAGGCAGAATGGAGCACCATACCATAAATATGACCGATCCTGCAGCCTGGGATTTTATCAAGAGAATGCTGGATGAATTCATTCCACTTTTCACCTCCAAGCAGTTCAATTTATGCGGCGATGAGACCTTCGATCTGGGTAAGGGCAAGAGTAAAAAACTGGCTGATGAGATAGGCACTCACAGAATATATGTGGATTTCGTAAAGAAAATATGTGAATACCTCTGCAGCCGCGGACTTCGACCTATGTTCTGGGGAGATATTATTGTGGGCTCTCCCGAGCTTATAGAGGAGCTACCGGCAGAAACGGTTTGTCTGACCTGGGGCTACAGTGAGGAGGAGAGCGACAGAAGTGCCCGGCTTATGAATGATGTGGGGGCTACTCAGTACCTCTGCCCGGGTGTACACGGCTGGAGGCATTTTATCAATAAAAACCATTCCGCTTATGCCAATGTATCCAAAATGTGCGCATACGCCAAGACCTATAAGGCCTTGGGCGTGCTTAATACCGACTGGGGGGATTACGGGCACGTGGCAGATCCTGTTTTTTCCATACCGGGACTTATCTATGGGGCAGAAGGCTCCTGGAGCTTGGAGATGTCTGATGAAAAGGAACTGAACAGGAGAATTTCCCTGGTGGAATATGGCGATAGATGCGGCGAAATTGCCGATATAATCAGTGAGTTGGGAGCCCAGGAGGCGGCCACCTGGGACAATATAGTAAATATCTACGAGTTCTGCAGGGATAAGGAGCTTAACAGCCTTAAGGATTATAAGGACTTCTGGAAGTATCAGTGGATATCGGCAGCGGAAGAAAAGAATAAGAGGATAGATGAACTCTGCTTAAGACTGTCCGAAAAGGCCGGTGATGTAAGCAGTAGTGACAAGACCTTTATTTATTCCTATCTTCTGCACGCAGAAGGCCAGAAAATCTTTAATACAGCCGTAAATATCCTGGGGGACAGCTATTTTGGAAGCCACCTGCTGGCAGAGCCTATGCCCGAGGAAGACCTTAAAAAACTGGCCTCCCACCTGGAAAAGTGGTTCAGGGACTATAAGAATAACTGGAGAAGAAGCAGCAGGGAATCCGAGCTTTACCGCGTGCAGGAAGTGGTCTTCTGGTATGCCGATATCCTTAGGGGGATGTAGGAGGGGTAGGACCTGCCCGAAGGGACCTAATTATCCAGGATTTACAGTAGACTACGAGGATGAATTTGATGAATAAAAGGTAAGCCTAATTTATCATCAGCTTAATAATTTCCTCATTCGTTTCACGCATACCTATTTTCCCTATGATGCCGACGCCCTTAATGGTGGTGTCGGCATCTTTTCCTACGATACCGTCACCGGACTTGAATTCCTGGCCGTGCTTATACATCTCATAGCCCATGATGCCTGCATCGACGGATGAGGCTATCTTGGCGGCGCAGGAGGCCTTGGCACCGTCGCAGATGATACCGGAAGTGATGGCCAGGGCATTTACTACGGTGTGAATTATAGTCTGGTAGTCACCGCCTAGGAGATAGGCGATGCCTGCGCCTGCGCCCGTCCCTGCGGATACTGCACCACAGAAGGCAGACAGGGTACCGATACCCTGCTTTTCATGGATGGAGATGAGATTGGAGAGGGCCAGGGCTCGATAGAGCTTTTCTTTGCCGGAGTTTAATTCCTTGGCATATTCGATGATGGGAACAGAGCAGGTGATACCCTGATTGCCGCTGCCGGAATTGATGACCACAGGCAGCTCACAGCCGTTCATTCTGGCATCAGACCCGGCTGCGGCCTTGGCTCTGGCACGGTTTCTCACGTCATTTCCCTGGGATAGGAGAATGACTGTACCGATATTGGCACCATAGTCACCCAGAAGACCTTCCTCGGAGATGCTGGCATTCAGCAGAATCTGGCGGTCCAGTACTTCCTTTACGTCATTTACATCCAGACTTTCAACGAAATCCCAGATGGACTCCATGGTGATTTCCATAGTGGAGGAAAGGCTGGGACGATTGATCCTTTCTTTGTTTTCAATGAGGCGGTCCCCGTCTTTTTCCAGGAGGACCACATTGGTATGAGCACCGATAATACGGATAGTAACATAGTGATCGCCAGCATATTCGGTCAGGAGTATATCAAAAGGGTCACCTTCTTCGATATGGCTGATTTCTATAGGAGTATTCTGCTCATATTCCGCGATTTTTTTCTGCTCCTCCTCAGAGATATCAGAGAGCACCTCCAGCTTTTTAGAAGCATCGCCGGCTATGATGCCTGCGGCAATGGCAGCGGGAATTCCCTTTAAATGGCCGGTGTGGGGCACGATAACGCTTTTTACATTCTTGATGATACTGCCGCTCACGGCAGCGGTAACTCTTGTAGGGCATGTCCCCAGAACTTCACGGGCATAGGCTGCGGCATAAGCTAATGCTATAGGCTCTGTACAGCCCATGGCAGGCACCAGCTCCTCCTCGAGGAGAGCAACATAATCTTTATATTCTTTGCTATCTCTATTCATTTTGAGCCTCTCTTTTTTCTTATATCATAATATTTTTATTTACAATAGTAAATCTAAATGTTTTAATGGTATTGGTTAAAAAAACTTCTTGTGGCGCTTCTACTCGTGACACCAAAGGATAAGATATGTCGATAGAAACAAAGAAATCAAAATACTCGGATGAACGGCTGGGTACTGAAAGCATCACCGCACTTCTTTTTAAGATGGGTATGCCGGCAGTGGCAGCTCAGATAATAAATCTTTTATACAACATTGTAGACAGAATGTACATAGGTCATATTCCTGAGGTGGGCGACGTAGCCCTGACGGGAGTGGGGCTCTCCATACCTATTGTGGTACTACTTGCAGCCTTTGCCTCCTTCGTGGGTGGTGGCGGCACACCGCTTGCGACCATAGCCCTGGGCCGGGGTGATAGGGAAAAGGCTGAAAAAATTCTGGGGAATTCCGGAAGCATGCTGGCTTTTTTCTCAGTTTTGCTTTTTATAGTATTCTACCTTACCAAGGGGCCGCTTCTCTATCTCATAGGGGCCAGCGACAACACCTTTTCCTACGCTAATGATTATATAAGTCTCTATCTCATCGGTACACCCTTTGTGCTGGTGACAGTGGGGCTTAACAGCTATATTTCGGCTCAGGGGCGGGCCGGTATCGCCATGCTGACGACCTTTATAGGTGCAGTCGTAAATATCGCTCTGGACCCGCTTTTTATCTATACTTTCAGCATGGGAGTCAAGGGCGCTGCCATAGCGACTGTTATTTCCCAGGCCGTAAGCAGCATCTGGATTATAGGCTTTCTTACCGGTAAAAAAGCATCTTTAAGGCTCAAACTGAGCCTTATGAGGCCGGATTTGGAGATTATAAAGGGGATAGCCGGTCTGGGTATAGCCCCCTTTGTTATGACTGCCACAGAGAGCTTTATTTCAATAGTTATGAACAGTGGCCTTCAGAAATACGGTGGAGATGTGTATGTAGGGGCTCTTACAGTGGCGCAGAGCTCCATGCAGTTTATTACAGTACCGGTAAATGGCTTCGGACAGGGTGTTACACCGGTTATCAGCTACAATTACGGAGCGGGAAATGCCAAGAGGGTAAAGCAGGCCTTTAAGCAGCTCTTTATAATACTCTACGCCTACACGGCAGGCTTTGCTATCGTTGAAATGGCCTTCCCCAAGCTTTTTGCCATGATTTTTTCGGATAAGGCAGAACTACAGGCACTGTCTGCCAGGGTACTTCCGATTTTCATAGCGGGTATGCTGGTATTTGGCATTCAGAGAGCCTGTCAGACCACATTTCTGGCTCTGGGGCAGGCCAAGACCTCACTTTTTATAGCCTTACTCAGAAAAGTATTTTTGCTGATACCCTTTGCTCTGATATTCCCTTTATTTGGTGGTGTAATGGGAATTTACTATGCGGAGCCGGTAGCGGATACACTGGCGGCCCTTACCTGCGGAAGCATTTTCCTGGTAAGATTCCCCGGGATACTTGGTAAACTTAAGGAAAAACAGCCTTTGTAAAAGGGCAAAAAATAAAGGTATTTTAATTTACTTGGAGGTAGAGACATGAAGAAAAAGGCGTTATTTATTGGTGGTACTGGTACAATCAGTATGGCCATCACCAGGCTTCTGGCTTGTGATGAGGACTGGGAACTTTACCTGCTTAACAGAGGAAGCAGAAGTGCTGAATTGCCGGAGAATGTAAAGGTGATAAAGGCAGATGCCAACAATGAGGCAGAAGTCAGAGAGGCTATTAAGGACCTGACCTTTGACTGCGTGGGCCAGTTCATTGGCTTCGTACCGGAGCAGATTGAACGCGACATAAGACTTTTTACGGGTAAGACCAAGCAGTACATCTACATAAGCTCGGCATCAGCTTACAATAAGCCCTGCTGCGATTATAGAATCACTGAAGGTACAGCTCTTGCCAATAAGTACTGGGGCTACTCCAGAAATAAGATTGCCTGTGAGGACCTTCTCATGAAGGCTTATCGTGATAATGGCTTCCCGGCTACAATCGTTCGCCCCAGCCATACCTATGATGACAGAAATGTACCTTTGGGAGTGCATGGTGATAGGGGGAGTTTCCAGGTAGTAAAGAGAATGCTTGAAGGTAAGCCTGTTATCGTTCACGGCGACGGTACTTCCCTTTGGACCATGACCTACAACGAGGACTTCGCCAAGGCTTATGTGGGCCTTATGGGAAATAAGCATACAATCGGCGAGTCCTTCCAGATTACCGGTGACGAGACTCTT
>JAZUHR010000031.1:0-12134 GCA_045641825.1 Lachnospiraceae bacterium | reverse complement strand
TGCCAATTTCCGTGGTTAATGGCCTGGCCCAGCCTCATAAAATCCAAACTCTGTAAAAAATCAGATGTTGTCATTTAGAAATTACCCTTTTACTAGAAAAAAACGCCCTTAATGAAAATCTCAAGTCCGATAATGATCAGGATGATACCGCCCACGATCTCGGCCTTGTCCAGCTTGTCGCCGATTTTACGGCCCAGAAGCAGAGCCACCAGGCAGAGAGCGATGGTAACCACTCCGATGATACCGGATGATAAAAAGGCGCTGCCCATCGAATAACCTTCGATAGTGAAGCCCACAGAAAGAGCATCGATGGAGGTAGCCACACCCTGCACCAGAAGTCCGGCAAAGGTAAGCTTCTTAAGCTCTACGGCCTCTTCCACATCCTTACTCTTTTTGTTCTCCCTGATGCACTCGATAATCATCTTACCGCCTATGTAGCAAAGAAGAACCAAAGCTATATATGGTATAAAAGGCTTGAATGCTTCGAAATATTCCACAATATAGTGTACGCAAAACCAGCCGATAAGCGGCATCAGGAACTGAAAAACGCCAAATGTGGCAGCAATGCCGAATACCTTTCTTTTCTTCATGCCCGGCTCTGACAGGCCGTCAGCCACGGATACCGAAAAGGCATCCATGGCCAGACCTACGCCTAAAAGAATACTGTTTAATATCAGTGACCAGATTTCCATTGAAAAAACTCCTTGAACCTGTTGACTTCGATTCTATAAAAATTATTTGTACTTCCTTACCAGATGGTAACTCTCTTTGAAGGAGCCAGATACATCTTGTCTGTCTTCTTAACCTTGAAGGTCTCATACCACTCAGGGAAGTTTCTGGGCTGCATATTTGCACGAAGGATAGCAGGTGCGTGAACGTCAATGGAGAGGATGAGCTTTAAGTACTCAGGCTTTGCCTTTAAGCACCATACCTTTGCCCAGTTCACGAAGTACTCCTCGTAATTTGCGCCCTCAGTATTCTTCATAACTTCAAGAGTAGCACCCATACCGCCGTTATCTGCGATATTTTCGCTGACGATAAACTTACCGTTTACAGTACCCCAAGGCAGCTCGATGCCGTCAAATTCCTTAATCATAGCCTTGGTGCGGGCATTGAACTTGCGGTTATCTTCCTTGGTCCACCAGTTATTCAGGTTACCATTCTCATCAAACTTAGCACCGTTATTGTCAAAAGCATGAGAAATCTCGTGAGCAATTACAGCACCGATACCACCCAGGTTCTGGCTTCTGGTCTGCTTGAAGGAATAGAAAGGTGGCTGCAGAATAGCTGCAGGGAAAGTAATATCGTTAAGAGAAGGATTGTAGCAGGCATTTACCATGTGACCCGGCATTACCCACTTGCTGCGGTCTACTTCTTTACCCAGCTTTGCAAATCTGTCCAGTCTTCTGATCTTGCCGAGTTTTCCGCAGTTTGCATAAAGTGACTTCTTGGTATCGATTACCAGTGCATCGTAGATAGCGTCCACCTTATCAGGGTAAGCCAGCTTGAGGCCCATGGTGCTGAGCTTGAGAATTGCCTTTTCCTTGGTAGCATCGCTCAGGAAGTCATTCTTTGAAATTCTGTTCTTGTAGGTCTCAACGATCTGGCGAACCATCTCGTAAACGTCCTTCTTAGCCTCTTCGCCGAAGTATTTTTCACCGTAGTAAAGGCCGATTGGCTGGCTGAAGTAGCTGGAAGCCAGATTATAAGCAAATTTGTCTACAGCGGACATGGCAGCAACACCGGAAATAGCTCTGGAGTAAGTGCCACCCAGCTCTCTCAGCTCTTCACTAAGTGCGGAGCAAGCGCCGATAAGAAGCTTTACGTATGCCCAATGCTTATAGAGCACGAAGGTCTCCTCATTAAATACGGTCTTGAAGCCCTTGAAGTATCTGGGCTCAGCAACGATCACTGTTTCAACAGCACCCTTGCCAAAAATCTTGGAAACCAGTGATTTGAAAGCCACAGGTCTCATAAGAGAGTTCACCTTGCTTATCTTCATAGGATTGTAATTCTTAACGTAGTCAGCCCACTCCTCCTGAGACTTTACAAGAGATGCAATAAGTTCATCAAAAGCCAGAGCATCCTTTAAATACTGCTCCTGCTGCTCACGGGTAAGGTCTGTCTTCTCGAGAATCTTGGCAGCCATACCTGACCAGAGACCGATAAACATCTGCTTCTGCTCTGCTCTCTCAGGCTTATAGTAAGATGAGTCGGGAAGGAATACGGATGGGCCGGAAATGCCCAGACAGTAATGGGAAGTGTCCATCATATCTTCTTCAACACCAAGGTCAAAAGGAAGAGGATAGCCCTCTTTTACCAGCTGGGGAAGCTTCTTGTTGAAAGTCTTCATATCTGCCAGATCTTCGATAAACTTAAGCTCGGGAAGAACGGGTGTAATACCCTCAGCTGCTCTTCTGTCTGTATCCATAACCAGGTTAAAAAGCTTAACCGCATTCTTGATATGGTCGTTAGGGTACTTTTTCTTTTTGCTGATTGTCTTGAACTCGTCTGTAAGCTTGCTCTCTACTTCCTTGGCCAGGTCGGCAAATCCGCCTGCTGTAGGCTTATCATCAGGAATTACGGCCTTCTCCAGCCATTCCTGATTGACATAGTTGTACAAATCATCCTGAATTCTAATATTTTCCATCATAACCTCCAAAAAATATCTTATATATTTATAAAATTTTAATGCCAAACACCACTTTTGTCAATTAAAGTCTTGGTGTTTGGCATATGTTTACTTATGTATGAGCTCTGTCTCCTCTTCCGAAGAAAAAGATTCCCACAGCCCCTCTGTTACATATATCTTCATATCCGTAACATAGATTATTTCAAACTCACTGCCGGCATTACTGCCATTTTCTTTCCAATACTCAAAAACAGCCTCACGGTCCATCTTGAAAAAGTCCGAAGCCAAGGAATCCGCCAGAGCTCCGTAGGGACTAACTACCGTCACAGACAGCATCTCAGCCTTTTCGTCCTCCGTAGATGACTCCTTTTTCATGGCGGTAAAAATACATCTGTCACACAGTTCCATGACACCTACCATCTCACTGCCGGACTTGGAATAGCTTTTTACACCCACTCGCCACAATTTACCGTCAGGCTTTTTACCGTGACAGATAACATCGTCCCCGAAGGAAAGAAGGGCTGATTTTACTCCATTTTCCTTGATGATTTCTATGGCCTTGTCGGCTGCATAACCCTTGGTGATGACGCTTTCACTAGTGCTGCCTGCCATTTTTTTACCCAGAGACACTACCTCTTTTTTAACATCTTTCACTGCGTCCTTGCCATATTTACCGTAGCAGGTCACGCTCATAAAGGTATCCATGGAGTAAAAGGACGCCGTGTAGCGCTTCCCCTTAAGTGCACCCTCGGAATTTCTCACGACCAGCACGGCTACCAGAATAAACACCAGCAGAGCCAGTATGACTATTATATTTCTTTTATTGATTTTTATAGATTTGTAATCCGGTAATTTCATATTTTTCAAAGAAATTATACTGCTGCCTCAGCAGACTCCAACTGCAATTCGTACAGCTTCTTGTAGACACCGCCATCGATAGCGATAAGCTCCTGATGGGTGCCGGATTCTACCAGCCGGCCATGGTCCATAACCATAATCTTATCAGCATGCTGGATGGTGGACAGTCTGTGGGCTACCATAATAGAGGTTCTGCCCTGCATAAGCTTGCCGAGAGCGTCCTGAATCAGGCTTTCCGTCTCTGTATCGATATTGGCTGTAGCCTCGTCCAGTACCAGAATCTTGGGATCGTAGGCCAGTGTTCTGGCAAAAGAAATCAGCTGACGCTCACCTGCCGAGAAAGTAGAACCGCGTTCTGTAACTGCCTCGTCGTATTTATTCGGCAGCTTCTGAATGAAGTGGTCTGCGTTTACATGCTTGGCTGCCTTTTCCACAGTCTCTTCGTCGATAGCTTTTTCACGAAGGCGGATATTGCTCTTGACATCACCTGTGAAAAGGAATACATCCTGCTGCACCTGACCGATTGCATGGCGGAGATCCGGCAGGGAAACATCCTTGATATCCACGCCGTCGATGGTGATGGAGCCCTTCTGAATGTCGTAGTAACGTCCGATAAGGTTCAAAATCGAGGATTTACCTGCACCTGTCGCACCTACAAAGGCTGCGGAGGAGCCCGGCTCGATCACGAAAGATACATCCTTAAGTACCCAGTCCTCATTGTTGTATGCGAACCATACGTGAGAAAATTCGATGCGGCCCTTCACGTTCTGCAGAGCCACAGGCTTTTCAGGGTCATGAATTTTGGTATCGTTGTCCAGAAGAACAAAGATTTTTTCAGCGGAAGCTATGGACTGCTGCAGAGTACCGAACTGCTCTGCCAGGTCCTGAATAGGCTCGAAAAACTGCTTAACGTAGTCCACGAACTTATAGAGAAGACCATAGGTAATAGCTCCGGAGATAACCTGAAGTCCGCCTATTTCCAGCACCGCACAGATAGCTACGATAGAAAGGATATACATGATAGGACGGAAAATGGCAAATACCATCATTTCACGGAAGGATGCATGGTAAAGGTCTTCAGCCCTGTCGAAAAACTCGTGATTTTTTACATCCTCCTTGGCAAAGGCCTGAATGATTCTCATACCGGACAGATGCTCTGAAAGGTAGGTATTAAGAGCTGAAAGCTTGGTACGTACGATACGGTAGGTGGTCTTGGAAATAGTTCTGAAAATAATGGTCATAAAGCCCACTACCGGTATCAGAATAAAGCTGATAAGAGCCAGACGCACGTCCAGAATCAGCATATATACCATAAGGCCGATGATTTTTACCACGTTTTTGATAAGACGGATAAGCACCTGGGTAAACATCTCGTTCAGCGCTTCCACGTCGTTGGTGATACGGGTAACGATACGTCCCACAGGGGTGGTATCGAAAAATCTGAGAGCCAGAGACTGCACATGAGCATATACCTCTTCACGGATATTGAAGATAATGCTCTGACCTGTATAGGCCAGGAGCCAGGTCTGCACCATATTACATACGAAAATCAGCAAAACCACCAGAAAATACTTGATACCCAGGGATTTTACCAGATCAAAATTCTGTCCGTCCTTGAAGGAGTCGATGGCATCACCGAAAATATTGGTTTTCATCAGTTCGAAAACCGTAAGGGCCAGCACCAGTATAAGACAGGTTAAAAGCTGCCCCGTATAGGGAATGGCATATTTTACAAGGCGTCTGAAGGTCTTGGCGCCGCTTCTCTTTTCATCTTCGTCCATTACTGCTCGCCCCCTTCCTCTGTAAATTCGGCAGCCAGCCTCTGCTTTTCATACAATGCCGCATATTCGCCGCCCTGTGCTACCAGCTGCTCGTGAGTACCGTATTCCTTGACGGTACCCTCATCCAGTACCATGATGTGATCACAGTTCTGAATAGTGGATATACGATGGGCAATGATAATAGTGGTCTTGCCCTGTCTAAGTTCTTTTAAGTTCTTAAGGATATTTTCCTCTGTATCCGTATCTACGGCAGAGAGGGAATCATCCAGAATAAGGATCGCGGAATCCTTCATAAGCGCTCTGGCTATGGAAGAACGTTGCTTCTGACCGCCGGAAACGGTAACACCGCGCTCACCCACCATGGTGCCGTAGCCCTTGGGGAAGCCCATAATATTGTCATGGATGCAGGCTGCCTTCGCTGCTGCCTCTACCTCTTCGATATCTCCGTGAATCTTGTCAGCCATGCTCTCCCGGGCGGAAAATTCCGCTTCCAGATAAGCCTCGATAGACTCACGTCTGTTCAGAATGAGCTTGGTATCTATCCTTTTATTCTTAGGTAATTCCTTGTATTCACGTTTGCCAAAGGCAATATTGGTCTGCAGCGTGTCAGAGAAAAGGAAATTATCCTGAGGCACGTAGGCGATCTTCTGTCTCAGCACATTAAGAGGAATGGTATTTATATCGTGGCCGTCAAAGGAAATCATACCGTCCGGCACATTCATCATGTGCAGAAGTAGATTGGCGATAGTACTTTTACCGCTGCCGGTACGACCCACGATAGCCAGGCTCTCACCGGGCGCAATATTCACATTCACATCAGACAGCACAGACGGCAAATCCTCTGCATACTTAAAGGAAAGACCTGTCAGGCTAATCTGTCCACCCAGCTCCTTGATATCCTCGTCAGTCTTCTCAGTGTCCACGATATCAGGCTCTGTATCAAGTACGGCACCTATTCTCTTCATGGATGCAAGACCCTGTGAAAAAGAATTGATGGAGTCGCCCATAGCCAGCATAGGCCATACCAGCATACCTATATACTGGGCAAAGGCTACGAACTGGGCCACATCGATTTTACCCTCTACTACCAGATAGCCGCCGTAAACCAGGGTAATAACGCTGCTGACACCGATAAGGAGGTCCAGAAGAGGCATTACGATGGCCAGAAGCGATACCACGCGGAGGTTCATTTTCTTATTGTATTTATTGACTTCTTTGAAGTTTTCCTTCTCGTAATTTTCCTGTACAAAGGCCTTGATGACACGAATACCTGAGATGGACTCCTGTACCTCGTCGCTCATCTTGGAAAAGGCAGCCTGCTTTTCGCCGAAGCGCTTCTCTACTTCTTTACCGTAGTAAATACCGCCAATCATAATGGCTACCAGCGGGATTAAGCAAAGGAGTGTCAGCTTCACATCTACATAGAGGGCCATTTTACCGATAACCATGACCAGCATAACGGTACCGTCAAAAGCGGAAATTACGGACATACCTACCGCCTGGCGGATAGCACCCAAGTCATTGGTAAAATAGCTCATGAGGTCACCGGTCTTATTTACATTGTAAAAGGCCGGAGACTGCTTGGAGAGATGGGCGTAGAGATCCTTTCTGATCTCGTATTCAATCTTACGACAGGACCCAAAGAGGGTATATCTCCACAAGAAACGTCCAATCATAAGGATAAGACCACAGATAAAAATCTTGATGACCAGAGTCAGAATTCCTGTTTTATCTATGGAAATAAGACCTGTTACCTTATCGGGAGTAAGACCTCCGATAATCTCACCGGTGTACTGCGGGATAAAGAGATTTACGTAATCCACAACAAAAAGCGTCACGATTCCCACAAAATATGCGAAACCGTGCCGCCCGATATAATGCCAGATAAATCCGGCACCCTTTTTACCTTTTTTCTTTGACTTTTCCATCTTCTACGACCAATACCCTATCACAAATTTTAGCTATAACTTCAGGGTCGTGTGAGATAAAAATATATGACAGACCGTACTCTGTCTTTAATTTTCGTAACAGCTCAAGAATCTGGTCTGTTACTGCTGCATCTACCGCTGATACCGGTTCATCCAAAATAACGATACGTGGTTTTGAAATCAAGGCACAGGCGATGGCAACTCTTTGTCTCTGTCCACCCGATAGCTCATCTATCATACGATACCCCATTTCCGCATTTAAGTCAACGGATTTCAGCATTTCGAATACAGCTTTCTTACGTTCTGCCCGAGTCTTCTTCTGTCCCGTCCTTCTGTCTCCCAGAAGCAGGGCTTCATTCAAAATCCAGCCTACAGTATGGGCAGGATTAAGACTGGTATATGGATCCTGAAAAACCATTTGAGGATTTTCATACCCTTTTTCAAAAATAATTTCGCCCGCATTCGACTTTTGTAGTCCCACCACCGTTTTAACAATGGTGGACTTACCTGATCCCGACTTACCGACCAGCCCCAGGGTCTCACCTTCATAGAGCTTGAAGGATACACTTTCCAGTACCTTTTTGCTGGTCTTCTTGCCGAAGACCGAGGTCTCTGTATATGCAAAAGCAAGATTTTTAACTTCCAGTATTGCTTTTTCGCGGTTTATGTCGGATTTTTTCTGATCTTTGATTCCACTAAATACTTTTTCATAGTGAGCGGCGTCAAAGCCTCTGTTTTCAAGGGTTTCCACGATTTTGCCGTTCTGCATGATGGCGATACGGTCGGCTATTCTTTTTACCAGTTTAAGATCGTGGGAAATGAAAATTATGGCTGTACCGTAGGTCTTTCTGTACTCAAGGAGCACATCTATAATCTTGTCTCTGGTATCAACATCAAGTGCAGTGGTTATCTCGTCAGCCACAAGGACTTGTGGTTTATTGATCATGGCCATGGCTATCATTACCCTCTGTCTCTGGCCACCTGACAGCTGATGAGGGTAGCTGTTCATAAGGGCATCCGTAGGGGTAAGGCCGGCGTCCGAGAGAGCCGACTTTACAGCCAGAAGTCTTTCTACATCAGTAGTCTTTTCCTTCCTGTGGAGCAGCATGGGCTCTTCCACCTGCTGCCTTATTGTGAAAACAGGGTTCAGACTGGTCATGGGCTCCTGAAAAACATAGGCAATGTCCTTACCTCTTATCTGACAAAGCTCCTTGTCGCTAAGCCTGTGAAGGTCAGTCTCCTCCAGAAGCACTCCGTCACTTTCCACTATGTACTCGTCATGGAGGAGCTTGGCAATAGACATGGAGGTGATGCTTTTCCCGGAGCCGGAAGCGCCTACCAGGCCCAGAATTTCTCCTTTTTCCAGGTCGAAAGAGACGTGATCCACCAGAGTTTTTCTGATGCCGCCTGCATCTACCGCTATATTCATGTTTTTGACGGACAAAATCGCCATAAACACCTCTTAGATTACCTTTTGCTTATTTTTTAAGGGAATGGGATACCAGGCCCAGCCCCAGTGTCAGCATGAAAATTGTGAGTCCCGGCGCTATTGCATACCAGGGAGCGAAAAGAAGATAGCTCTGAGCCTCCTTAAGCATACGTCCCAGGGAAGGGTCTGTGGGTGACACGCCCAGTCCCAGATAGCTTAAGCCGGCTTCTGATAAAACCGCATTCTGGAAGCCTATCAGAATCGATGCGGAAATCGTGGTCCTGATATTAGGAAGAATATCCATAAAGATAATCCTTATTTTGGAGGCTCCCATAAGAGTGGCATTTTTCACATAATCCAGCTCCTTCTGTACCTTTACCTCCGCTCTTACTACCCTGACAAAGCTGGGAATAAATACTATACCCAGAGCGATAATCAGATTTTTTCGTCCTCCGCCCACTACAGCCACGATCACCATGGCGAGCAGGACGCTGGGGAAGCTGGAAAGGGAATCGTTAAGTCTCATAAGCACCGTATCCACCCACCCGCCGAAATAGCCTGTTATGGCGCCGATAGCCGTGCCGATGCCCGCTCCTATAAGTACCACGCAGACTGCTATAAAAACGCTGGTGGAAGTACCTTCCATTACTCTTGACAGTACATCTCGGCCAAAATTGTCGCAACCGAACCAGTGAGCCAGGGAAGGCCCCTGATTTTTTAGACTCAGGTTCAGTTCCGAGGCATCGTAGGGAGTCTTAACCATGCCCATAATGGCCATAAAAACCACAAGGAGTATCATCACCACCCCAATGTAGTAGGAAGGGCTGTTCTTTTTTCCAAAAATGCCTTTTTTACTCAACTCTTTACCCTCGGGTCAATAATACGGGCCAAAATATCTGCCAAAGTGTTCATTATAACTACTATAGCCGCTGTGTACATAACAATGGCTGAAACTACGGGATAATCACGATTGGAGATGGATGCTACCAGGAGACGCCCCACACCGGGTATCTGGAAGACCTGCTCCACCACGATTGAGCCCGCCAGCACATCCGCCACTATCATGGCATAAAAGGTAATGGCAGGCATCATTGTATTTTTAAGGATATGCTTCACCAGAATCTGATTTTCACTGTTGCCCTTGGCTCTGGCTGTACGCACGTAATCCTGTTTTTTCTGAGCCACGATATTATCTCTTACGTACTTGGTCATCATGGAGCATTTAGGAATAGCCACCGTGATAGCAGGTACAATAAGAAAAAGCAGAAAACCGCCGAAATTCTCCGAAGGCGCCTTGTACTCGCCTATAGGGAACCATTTAAGCAGCATTCCGAATATATAGGTTAAAATAATTCCTATGAAAAACTGAGGAAGTGCCATACCCGCCTGGGTCAGCACCGTAATAATATTGTCCACCAGGCCCTCCGGCTTTCGTGAGGACAATAGTGCCAGCGGCAGAGACACTACCGCTATCATAATAAGGGCTTCCAGCGCCAGCCCGAAGGTAGCAGGAAGACGGCTTCCCAAAAGAGCATTTACAGTCATGTCGTATTTGAAGGACTTGCCCAAATCACCATGAAGAGCCCCCACAAGCCACCGGCCGTATCGCACAAAAACATTGTCATTAAGTCCCATTGCTTCCCGGAGAGCATCTATCTCTTCCTGGGTGGCATCCATGTCCAGAGTCCCCAGAGCCGCGTCACCCGGAATTATCGTAAACGCAAAAAAGGTCACAAAAGAGATAATAAAAAGAGTAACAACCAATGCTGCTATTTTTCTTAAAATTATCTTCATTTGCGACCTTCTTTCAAAGTCTCCAAATTAGAGACCGCCTTAAATTATTTTACGTAATAGATTTTTGACATATCCAATACATATATCGGATAAGGAGTGTATCCTCCTAACCCCTTCTTTACGGCAGTTAACTGGGCAGGATCCTGAATAAATACGGATGCTGCATTATCTGTCAGGATTTTCTGACATTCGTTGTAAAATTTCTTCTTGTCTGCTGTGGAAACCGCTGCCACGCCTGCAGCATAAGCAGTATCATATTCAGGAGCAAGGAAATTGATAAAATTGTTGGATGCAGTGGTACGATAGCGCTTCAGGATGTCTGAAGGAGCCAGATTGGAATCAAGGCCTATAATGGTAGCCTCATATTTTCTGCCCTTATAAACATCGGTAAGCCAGGAAGCCCACTCCACCAGTTCGATTTTGGCTGTAATTCCCACCTTCTTAAGCTGCTCTACGATAACCTCGCCTGTAGCCACATGCTGGTCGTAGGAAGATGGAATAGTAATAGTAAAAGTAAAACCGTCAGCGTAGCCGGCTTCTTTAAGAAGAGACTTGGCCTTCTCTACGTCATACTTATACACAGACTCCAAGTCCTTCGCATAGTACTCGGAAATACCGGGATAAACACCGCTGCCGATGATATGACCCTGTCCCTCGGAAATGAACTGATTGACGGCATCACGGTCAATAGCGTAGCAAAGTGCCTGACGTACCTTTAAATTCTTAAACGGCTCGAACTCATTATTCAGGAAAAGAGCCTGAACCAGATTGAAAGGACATGCTTCGATATTGTAGTTGTCCTTAAGCTGGTTTGCATAGTCGGAGCCCAACTGTGACATAAGGTCAATCTTACCGGCCTTAAGCTCCAGGAAGGCAGCCTCAATATTGGCAAAAATCTTGAAGGTAACCTTGTCTAAGTGAGCCTTTTCGCCATAATACTGCTCATTTTTAACGATAACAAATGAATCCAGGGGCTTGTAGCTCTCGAATTTGAATGGACCTGTGCCTACAGGAGCTGTGCTCTGGTTCTTGTAGTCCTTAGGGATAATGGCTCCGGTAAGGAAATAGATAAGCTCAGTATTGGCTGTAGTCAGCTTAATCTCCAGAGTCTTTGCATCTACTGCATTAATCTCTGAAATTATAGAAAGAGCCGATTCGACAGAGACACTGGGATCAGCAGCCTCGGGGAAACCGGCACAACGCTTCAAAGAATATACGACATCGTCGATTGTTACAACGTCTCCGTTATGGAAATAAACATTGTCTCTGAGGGTAAATGTATAAACACAAGCATCATCAGAGATCTTGTAGCTCTCAGCTACAGCGGGCTGCATAACGCCGAACTCATCGGCCTTTACCAGTCCTTCAAAGACGTTAAACAGAACTTCGTCGGTTCCTGCCGCAATTGCAACGTGTGGGTCAAGACTGTCCAAATCCTGTGTAATACCTACGATGACACTACCGCCATCTGTAGGATTTCCTGTCACATCGGGTCCGGGAGTGGGATCTACTGGTTTCTTGCCGCAAGCGGTCAGGATACACATTAACACTCCAACTGCGAAAATAGAAATTTTCTTCATTTTGGATACCTCTGTGAAATTAAATTTTATGTAAAAGAATCAGTCCTTAATGGCCTTATCCTTTTTACCGAATGCTTTCTTGCTCTCCTTGTCGTCTACAACAGGAGTAGTGGAAGCTGCAGAGCTGCCTTC
>JAZUHR010000030.1:0-5366 GCA_045641825.1 Lachnospiraceae bacterium | reverse complement strand
CCCACAGCCTCAATAGGTGTTACCTTCTGCCCCAGAATAATTCCTGTCTCCTCTGAGTCAAACCAGGAATACTGCTTTTGCTTCATGTGATATGCGCGAATATTTTCAGCAGACTTTCTGATAACCGTAAGTATCTCTGCCGGTAATTTTTTGTAGGCTTCTTCTATCTCAGCATCTGTAACACGGATAGTTTCTGCGGTAAGAACTGCCTTATCGAATTTCTCTGTATATTCAAATACCGCCTTATCGCCATTTTCACGCACATTGTCCAGAATAGCCTGCACACGCTCAGCATACTCTGTGTACTGATTAGGGCTTCTCTTCAAAAGCTCCTCCAGCAGATTTTTCTTATTTTCAGCGTTTAATTTAACCTTTTTCACTGTAATGCCCCCCTGAGACGCTCAATAATTGAATTAATTCTTTCTCTTTCCATCTTCATGGATACCTGATTTACCACCATGCGGGCTGACAGAGGATAAATCTCCTCCAACACCTGCAGGCCGTTTTCCTTTAATGTGGTGCCGGTCTCAACGATATCTACGATGACCTCGGAAAGCCCCACAATAGGCGCCAGCTCGATAGATCCGTGAAGTTTGATAATCTCAACAGTCTGATGCTTTTTATTGAAAAAATAATCCTTGGCGATGTGAGGGTACTTGGTGGCTACTCTGATAAGCTCACCGGAAGAAAGCAGAGGTGCTGCTGAAGCAGGTCCTGCCACACACATTCTGCATTTTCCTACCCCTAGGTCCATAACCTCGTAGATGTCTCTGTTTTCCTCTAAGATGGTATCCTTACCCACCACTCCGATATCCGCAGCGCCGTACTCCACATAAGTAGGTACGTCAGACGCCTTCGCCAGGAAAAATCTGAGCTTCAGTTCTTCATTTGTAAAAATAAGCTTTCTGGAATCCTTATCCTTCATTTCCTCACAGGTAATGCCGATTTTTTCCAGAAAATCCAGTGTCTGATATGCAAGACGCCCTTTTGCCAGGGCAAAAGTTATATATTCCATTTTTACCTTATCCCTCTTTCGAATAGCTATTTACCTATGAACTACATTCTTTTCTCATGGATTTCACGGGTAGCCATATCCTTCATTCGGATTGAATCCTCAGCATCCACATAAAGAATACCTCCCGCCAGGACACTATCCGCAAAATTCTCATAAGCCTCTTCGGAAATACCTTCTTCTCTTTTAAGAAGAATAATTTTCAGGTGATCAGCACGTAAAGAACCAGCTATGGCAATAGCCTTGGCCTCGTACTCTGCATCGTAAAGAACAAGTGTAGTATCATGTACCACAGACTGCTGAATTCCCTGACGCATCATGGCATTAAGTGCATAGTCAACATATATTGCTATACCAATAGCAGGAGCAGGCTTGCCAAACTGTGAAAGCAGCTTGTCATAACGACCGCCGGCTGCCACAGGCTCACCGGTCTTGTGAGTATAAGCCTTAAATACCACTCCTGTATAATAGTCATACTGAGAAAGCATGCCCAGATCAAAGGAAATATAGTTTTCCATACCGTATAGGCAAAGCTTTTCATAGATTTCTTCAAGTCTTGTAAGGGCTGCTATAGCTTTTGGAGATGTGGTCTTGGCCTTATAATCTCTGATAAAATCTATTCCACCAAACTGAAGAGGAAGGCCTGTAAACATGTTTTTCAGGTTCTCATCCAGTTCTTTGCCGGACAGCATCTGTTCTACGCCAAAAAGATTCTTCTGTGAAATCAGGCTCCTGAGTTCCTCTGTCTCCTCTGTAGAAAAACCGGCCGCCTCGGAAAGTCCTCTGAAAAAGTCAGCATTACCAATCTCTATCTGGAATTTAGTAAGTCCGATAGCCTTCAAAGAATCGATGGTAAGCGCAATCATCTCCGCGTCTGCAGCAGGATCTGCCGCATTCACAAGTTCTGCACCGATCTGAGTAATCTCCTTTAATTTGCCCTTGAGTCCGTCATTATTAACAAAGGTATTCCCTCTGTAAAACAGTCGGATGGGCATAGTATTATCTCTGTAATACTTAGCTATACATCTGGCTACCTGAGGTGTAATATCCGGGCGGAGTACCAGTGTCTCACCGTCTCTGTCCGTGAATTTATACATATCTCTGGAGGATACCGTACCGCGCTCAGAATTAAAAATGTCAAAATACTCCATTCCCGGAGTCTTTATCTCAAGAAAACCATATTCCAGCATTTCCTGCTTAATGGCAATCTCTGCTCTGTCTTTTCTGATGCAGGCTTCCCCATAAATATCTCTCATGCCTGCGGGTGTGTGTAATAACTTATTTCCCATGTCTTCTCCTGTCACTTTATCGCTTTAAAGCGCTAATTTGCTAATTCGCTACCAAATGAAAATGTTTTTGAATTATACCGAAAAAAAGTACTAATGTCAATTGTTTTCTGTACTTTCTTCTCTTTCATCCAAATCCTTTTGAATCATAGGTAAAAAAGGAATAAAAACCCCTTTATTTTCCTGAAAAAACCACTTGTCATCCAGTTCATCAAAGCGGAAGCTTTTTCGTCCTCCTGCGGTCATTCTCTCCCAGTAGACCTTTATCTCCCGATAGCGCATATAGTAAAGGATATCCTTTTTCGTATATTTTATAAGAAAAAAAGCGATACCTCCCTGATTTTCAAAATCCTCCATGAATTGCATCTGGTGCTCATGAATATTGTTCAGTGTAAAGGTATCGACCTGGCACTCTTTAGCATCAAAACATACGGGCAGTCCTTGAACTGCCCCTATATAGTCCACTGTACTTTTCTGGTCAAAATATGCCAGAGTAATGTGCCTCGTGGCACTATCCATCTGTACCGGTGTAATCGGGGTGGGAATTTTCTGAATAACAGCCAGTTTCCTATCCCTGTATTTTTCTATGGTAAGGTTAATGAGTTCCTCCAGCCCTGAACCCCTTAGACCTCTGGAATTCCATGATGGCATGCTTGTAGCCCTCGTCTCCAAATAATTTACTGCAGGTGTTTTTAAAGGTAGTTCCCGGCATACAGTAGAGTTTTTTACCGGAAATGCCGGTAAGTCTTAATGTATCCTTAGGAAAAATCAGCATAAATGAATGAAGCTGCTGATATTTGGCATTTATTCCCGTAATGTTCCTGTAGCCGTACTTGCTGTCACCCACCAGTGGATGATTAAGCGAGCCCAGATGCGCCCTGATCTGGTGAGGCTTTCCGGTAATCAGCTTAACCGCCAGGAGGGCGAAATCTCCCAGTTCGCAGTCTATGGAATTAAGAATAGGAATGTATTCTGCCTCTATTTCCTCATAGCCTTCCTTGGCAGTTTCGGAAATAGCCACCTTATTTTTTTCAGCGTCCTTAAGGAAATAAGCCTTAATATGCTTAGGTCTGTACATATGTCCCCAGACTATGCATAGATAGTACTTTTCCACCTCATGTGACTTAAGGAGTTCTGCCATATCCTGAAGGCCCGGCATGGATTTTCCAGCTATGATAAGGCCCGATGTATTACGGTCGATTCGATTACAAACGCCCGGTGTAAAGGCTTCGTTTACGCCGATTCCTTTGCCCTTAAGGTACTCCACTATGGTCTCGTTTATAGAGATGTCTGTAGGTGCCGCCTTCTGGGAAAGGACACCGAGAGGCTTATTGACTACGATAATGTCATCATCCTCATAAACAATTAGTTCAGGCTTAAGAGGAGGAATTGCACCCGCCACCTTCTCCCCTGCATCTGAAAGTCCTTTTGCCGCCCCTGTTTGCTCACTTGCCTTAGAAGCTGAGTCTGTTCTCGGCCCTGTGGATACTGATGCCGAAAAATCTCTGTCAGAAAAGCCTGCCAGTGTCTCATCAGACAGGAAAAGCTTTATCTCGTCTCCCGCCACGGTTTTCTCGGAGCCATCTGCCTTTTTACCGTTCAAGGTAATATTTTTTTTTCTGAGCATCTTGTATATAAAGGATGCCGGCGCCTTGTTCAAAGTCTTCATAAGAAGCTTGTCCAAGCGCTGTCCCGCCTCGTTTTTTGATACATTGAATGAAACCATATTTTGCCACCTTTTATGGAATAAATGAGAACTCCGAAAGAGTACGAAAAGCCGAAATTAAGGTCGTCATACTATGGAGGTTCTGATAAAATCCTCAGCCTCTACCCTATCGGCAGGCTTTCCCTCTGCATCCTCAGCCTTTAAACTCATTCTGCTTTTTAAGCTTTTCTCCGACTCTGCCAGAAAGAAAACCATGTTGAGCTGTCTGGCCTCCAATTCACGCTTAAAATAGTCCTTTACTTTGTCAGCGTTGGATCTGGTCTTATTTTTATCGTTTTTCTTTTTTGTGTCATCCTTCAGGAAGCCGATTATCTGATGATTCTGCACATAAATTGCATCTAAGTGCATGGGTGTAAACTCAGAGCCTGAGGTAAAACAGACATCTACAAAAAGCGTGTCGTTCTCTCCCTTGCAGGAAAGAATTTTCTCATATTCCTCCTGAGAAATCCCCTTAAAGGGAGCAATGGCAATAAGCGGCACAAGCACCTTAGCAGCAGGAAGCACCATCACTATGGCCGCAACTGTAAAGATATTGCTGATCTCCCACTTATTAAGGGCCAGTCCTATGAAAAGAATGGCCACCGCCAGAAGTACGATGCCGATAAATAACAATATTCCGTTTCTTCTTCTCTGATATAGGTAGCCGTATTGGCCACGTTCGAGTTTTGCCATAATATATCCTTAGCTTCAGTTATGTAATAATGACTTTGTTTTTCCGGACGATACCTCGCTATTACTGCAAGTTATTCAAGTCCTTTGATATGAATATCATAAAAGTCTTCGATTTTCTTTAGTTCTGCAGTAACTTCATCATACTTGGATTTAATAGAATTAGATTCTTTAAATTCAAATGTTGGTTTTGGATCTGTTTTAAGATACTGGCTTATCTTCTCATTAAGTTCTTCCAAACCGCATTTTTCTCCGTTAACATAAATTACGGATTGATCCAACTTAATCAATACGTTTTCTACTTTTGGAACATCTGTATTGGAGTTGTCCTCCGGAGCCTTAGTGTTAGCAGGTTGTGTAATCTCAGTCCCGTTTCCTTCTCCGTTTCCATTTCCGCCACCCGGTAATAAGCCTATTCCCCAAGCTCCGCCACCAAGTAACAAAATAAGTGCTGCTATTGCAGCTCCTCCTACGCCTGCTCTTTTCCCTGATTTGTTTTCATTCTTAGCCATAACTTACTTATCCTCCCTTTTTTGTAATACACAATACACGTGATTTTTACCAGTAAACTTATTCTTTAGCAGTACAAGTTCTTTATAAATACTATTCTCAATATCTCCATATCTCATAACCACATAATAGTATTTATTATCAATATTTCCGACCAAGGCCT
>JAZUHR010000029.1:0-6162 GCA_045641825.1 Lachnospiraceae bacterium | reverse complement strand
CAGTAATCTATGAAGCCGTAGTGAACAGAGGCTTTTTGGATGGCAGACTCTGTGATGCTTTTCCGGATGTGGTTTTCACCAATAAGGTGACCTGCCAGTCGCGAGAGATGAAATATGTTATTGTTGCCAATGACGAGGAAGAGGGAGAGCAGAGATATCCTCTGACGGATGGACAGGCAGATGTTTATATCTATACGGATACCTGCAGCTGTTTCTTCGAGGATGAGGATGGAAACCGCTATCTGGCGGGGAATATCGGTCATACGGAAAAATACCTGCAGATGCAGGATATGTTACCCAAATGCTATGAGAGAGGCTCTGAAAACGGTCGTCTTTTCCTCTACATGTGGGAAAAGAATCATCGCTACAATCAGGGGGCAGAGGCTTACATTGTGTTGCAGAAGCAGATTTCCTGCTTAACCACCCTGAAGCCGGAGCTCTCCAACCAGTGCAATTGCAATCTGGCAGAGTACTATTTTGATAAGTATGATCCTGACCTTCTGGCGACTTATCTGGCAGATATTGATTTGAAGCTCCTGGATACGAAAACCAGAGCGAAAATTATAGAGATGATGACAGTCCGGGATATGTATGAGCAGGTCATCGAAGCAGTGAAACTTTTTGGCTGCGAGACATTGTCTGTAAAGCATCTGAGTAAGCTTTGCATTCTGGCGATAAACGGGGATCCGGAGCTGAGGCACAAGGATGTTTACGTCTCCATGGCTCACTTTGCCTTTAGAAACAGCCGTGTGGATGACAGACTCCTTCAGTTCCTCTGCGACAATTTCTCCGGTACCACCATCGAAATGCATGATATCTGGGAAGCAGGCAAGAGAGCCAATCTGGACACTCTGCAGCTGGAGGAAAATCTTCTGGCACAGATGCTCTTCACGGAGAGCTTCATAGAGAGCGGATATTCTGTTTTTATCAGCTATTACTTCAAAAACAAGAACAGAAAGCTCTTAAGAGCCTATATTTCATATACGGCTTATAAGTATTTCGTTAAGGACAGGATAACCAATCCTGAATTCTTTGATATATTAAGGGCCGACCCATCCCTGGAAAATTCCAAGATTGGTATTCTGGCTCTACTTAAGTTCTACAGCGGAAAGGCTCGCCTGACTGCCGATGAAAAGGAATTTTCCGATTCTCACATCAGGCATTTCCTGCAGAAGAAGGTGATATTTGCCTTTTTCAAGGAATTTAAGGACAAAATTTCGCTGCCATCTCTGATGGTGGACAAGTGCTATGTGGAATACAGGACGGACCCGAAAAAATCCGTAGCCATTCACTATACTACCGGGGAGCGTTCAGATCTTACGGTAGAGCAGATGAATGACAGTGGCTTTGGCATTTTTGTCAAGGAAATCATTCTTTTCCACGGGGAGACTCTGCAGTATTTTATCACGGAGTATGACGGTGAAAACGAGGAAATTACCGAAAGTCACAGTCTGCAGTATCTGGATGAGGACAGGCACGAAAAGGAAACAAAGTATGATAAGATAAACAATATCTTAGTGGCAATGGAGATGAAGGACTACAAGACCACAGTCCAGCTGATGGAACAGTATTACCTGACAGAATATGCCATGAAGAGACATTTCAATTCTCTTTAGAAGGTATGCATTTATTCCACCAAGGTTTGTTGAAGGAGATTAGTTATGGCTTCCCTGATGGTAGGGCTTGATTTTTTTGAATCAGAGGTATTCGTAGGGCTTTGGGCTGAGGAGGATCGCAGTCCAAAGACCTTTAGCGTGCCTAAAAAGTCCCAGGGAGACCATATCCCGCTTTTTGTGGTGCCTATGGAGGACGGTACCTTTTTAGCCGGGCACGAGGGGCTGGATTACAGCATAAACAATAAAGTGAATGGCATTTCCCTGCTCTATGGCAGCGGTGTCAAAGAGAAGGTGACTCTGTCAGGTAAAGAGTATGATGTGAGAGAACTGCTGGCAGGGTTCTTAGGAGATGTGCTGGGAGCCATGAAGAAATACTACGGAGGCGCCCAGATAGCCAGACTTTGCATCACCGGCGAAAGAATGAATCCGGTGGATGAAGAGAGACTGACCAGTGCTCTTCGCATGCTGGGATATTCTGACAGCCAGTTTTTTATAATAAATCACGCCAATGCTTTTCTCTACTATATGGTGGGAGCAGGTGAGGACAGAAGAAAGACCAAGGCGGCTACGATTGATTTGGATTCCGACGGAGCCTGCATATACTCCTATGTGCCGGCCGATAACCGTCTGGGAGCGCCGGGCTATGTGAGAAGCGAGACTGCGGACATAATTACTAAGCAAAATCTGGAAAGCATAGAGGTGGCGGAGGAAAAGGTACAGGTATTTGAAAATATTACCAATATGGCCATGACCTTTGTTCGTCCGGTATCCGTTCTATATGTGACAGGACGCAGTATCGGCGATGAGCGTATAAAAAATGTACTCAAGGGCTATGCTTCTGAGCGAATGAAGATTTTTTCGGGGCAGAATCTCTATTCCTCGGGAGCCTGCACCAGAGCTGCCAATGAAAGCATTGGCGATAAATATATTACCGATGGCAGTATTTTTCATACTGTCAGCATGGAAGGCTACAAGGATGCCGTTATCGATGAGGTCATGCTGCTGCCGGCGGGCTGTCAGATGAGTCAGGCCAAGCGTACGATTTCGGTCATACCGGATGATACGAGAGAACTTGTTTTTCACGTGAAGGACATGAGAAACGGGGAAAGAAAGACCATTACCTTTGTGATGGATGAACTGGAAATCAGGGAGAATAAGACCAACAGACTGCAGATTACGGTGCGTTTTCTGGATCTTTACACTATCGTAATCAAGGTAAGAGATTTAGGCTTTGGAGACATTTATCCGGCCAGCTTCAGGGTATGGGAGCAGATAGTAAAGCTGTAAGGAAAGACTAAGGAAGAAAATATGGGCAAGGTAATCATTACCACAGGTAATTATTCAAAAACTCCATATCTTTTGAAAAATTCCAAGCTTCGCATTCATTCGATTGAGGAGCTGGCTTTTTGCGTCCTGAAAAATCCCGAATTGTGTGAGGACTTCCTGTATGACAAGGATCTGCCTGCATATATAGAAAATGAACTGGGACTTAGGGAACGTGCCAGCAGACTGGCAATTCAGATAGAGAGAGGGGCACCACTTAGAGACCTGATGACGGTGGTTTTCTGCTCTTCTGATTACATGGTAAAGGAAGAGATAGAAGAATTTATCAATGAATTTTCCAAGGTGGAGAAGTCCGAGGAATGGGTGAGAGTAAAGACCAAGGCAGACAGCTATCTCCAGATTGAAAATTACAAGAACGCCCTGATCAACTACAGAAATCTTATAAAGGATGCCAATGCCTATAAGATTACCAATGAGACTCTGGGGGATATTTATCACAATATGGGAGTAGCCACTCTCCATACGGCAGGCTTTACTGAGGCTGCGGATTATTTCAGAGAGGCCTATGAAAGAAATAATCGTGATGAATCTTTAAAATCTTATCTCCTGGCTTTAAAATTCGGAGAAAATGACGAAGAATATAAAACAGCCCTTGATATCTACAAGATATCCGAGGAGACCGGGGAGTGGATGAATGCAGCTCTTTTTCATACTGAGCTGGAAGCTGAAACTGTGCCGGAGCTTATAGAGCTTTCACAGGCCGTAGAATATATGAAGGCCGGAAAATACAATGATTTTTCACAGACTATCCTGCAGCTGACCACGGAAATGAAGGATCAGTACAGAAGAAATAACGAATAGGATACAGAATGAAATTTTTTGATTTTTTTAAAAACAGAAAATTGAAAAAAGACAAGGTCGATTCCAAGCTCCGTACGGTACGAGTCCCACAGTCCTTTGATTCATACGAGGAAAGAGAAGGCTTCGTGTGCAGCAACTGTGAGATTATCGCTGCAGCTATGCAGCATACCCTGGATGCCAAGAGAGAGTACCAGGTGGTGACTGACTATCTTTCTGATATACAGAAGATTGACATGATGTCTGACAGCGACAGAAATGATGTCAATGAGAGTGCCAAAAGAATTATTAATCTGAACGGCGAACGGGAAAAAATGACCCGTACTCCCTCTAAGATTACCATAAGTCAGAAGTCGGCAATTGAGGCCGGCTACGAGAATATGGAGGAGGTTCTTTCCGAAATGGAAAAGAACGAATCCTACCTGAAGGTGGTAGAGTCTGACCTGCGTAATCTGGAAGGCGAAAGAGATGGTCTGGATTATGAGATTAATGATGCTATTAATCGTGGTGATTTGAATCGAAAGATTTTGACTGGAGTAGCGGCATTTATTCTTTTAATCCTCATTACCCTTATATACATTCAGCAGACTCTGCATATAAATGTCACTCCTATTTTCGCCCTGGTGGTGGTATTCGGTGGCGGCAGTGCTACCTGGTTTTTAACCAGCCACAGGAAAAATCAGACGGAGCTTAAAAATAACGAAGCCAAGATGTCCAGAGCGATTTTCCTCTTAAATAAAGTGAAAATCAAATACGTGAACGTGGTGAATGTATTGGACTATACCTATGAAAAATTCTATGTCCAGTCCTCCAGGGAGCTTAAGGCGAATTTGGCAGAGTATAGGCGCATATTAGAAGAAGAGAAGCGCTTCAGAAAGGCAGAGGAACTTATTGATTTTTACAATGAGGACCTGAAAAAAAGACTTAAGGCAGCGGGAGTGCAGGACACTGATATCTGGGTGTGCCAGTGCGAAGCGCTTTTGGACGAGAGAGAAATGGTGGAAGTCAGACACAGACTGAATGTGCGAAGACAGAAGCTGAGAAATACCATTGACCTGAATACGGAGCAGGCAAGAAATTCCATGGAAACTCTTAAGAATTACGTGGACAACAATCCGGAGCGAACATACGAGACACGTATGATTATGGACAGATATCATCTGACACTTTAATAAATGAAAGGCAAATAACTCTTTATTTGGCAAAAACTTTTGACCTGAAGCCGGTCTTATGTTAAAATGCCAATTTAAGAGATTTTTTAGAAACAGAAAGGCTATATAGAGAATTATGAAGAAAGAACTTGAGAAAAACTACGATCCTTCGTCTATTGAGGACCGTTTATACAAAAAATGGGTAGACAATAAGTATTTTCATGCGGAGCCGGATTCCAAGAAGAAGCCCTTTACAATCGTTATTCCTCCGCCAAATATCACAGGACAGCTTCATATGGGACATGCTCTGGATAATACCATGCAGGATATCCTTATCCGTTATAAGAGAATGCAGGGTTACAATGCCCTTTGGCAGCCTGGTACAGACCACGCCTCTATCGCTACAGAGGCTAAAATCGTAGAGAAGCTTAAGTCTGAGGGCACCAGCAAGGAAGAGCTGGGCCGTGAGAAATTCCTTGAAAGAGCATGGCAGTGGAAAGAAGAGTACGGCGGCCGTATCGTATCTCAGCTTAAGAAGCTGGGCTCATCCTGTGACTGGGACAGAGAGCGCTTCACCATGGATGAGGGCTGTAATAAGGCCGTAGAAGAAGTATTTGTAAATATGTACGAGAAGGGCCTTATCTACAAGGGCTCCCGTATCGTTAACTGGTGTCCTGTATGTAAGACATCTATCTCTGATGCAGAGGTAGAGTACGAGGATCAGGCAGGTCATTTCTGGCATATTAAGTATCCTCTTATCGAGGATGACGGTACTGTATCTACTACAAAGTTTTTACAGTTTGCCACAACACGTCCTGAGACCATGCTGGGTGATACAGCCGTAGCTGTAAATCCTAAGGATGACAGATATAAGGACCTGGTAGGAAAGTCTCTTTTCCTGCCTTTCGTAGAGCGTCATATTCCTATTGTGGCAGATGATTATGTAGAGATGGATTTCGGTACAGGCGTAGTAAAGATTACACCTGCACATGACCCTAACGACTTCGAGGTAGGCCGTCGTCATAATCTCCCTGAGATTAACATCATGAATGATGATGCTACCATCAATGAAAACGGCGGCAAATTCGCAGGTCTTGACCGCTACGAGGCTCGTAAGCAGATCGTTAAGGAACTGGATGAGATGGGCCTTCTGGTTAAGATTGAGGACTACAGCCATAATGTAGGTACCTGCTACAGATGTCATAATACAGTTGAGCCACTTATCAAGAAACAGTGGTTTGTTAAGATGGAGG
>JAZUHR010000028.1:0-8618 GCA_045641825.1 Lachnospiraceae bacterium | reverse complement strand
GGGCCCCTGAGCCTTCGGCTGCTACTCCCCTTTGGCATAAACTCACTACGCGCAGTAATCTCACACAGGCTCAGATATGTGAAGCGCTTCGTTCAAACAGTTGAGCCCCTTCCTCACCCTTTATACTATGAGCAACTTAGTCAAGAAATAGTAAAGGCTTTATCAAATTTTTTCTCACGGTTTATCTGACCCGCGAGCCTTATTTTTGTGTCAGTATAGTCGTGGCCGGTGCCGAGAACCCCCGTCGACCGTGAAGGACGTCGACTTCGTTCCGCTTACGCTGTTTGCAGCGGAGCGACGTAAAGTGATTCTCGGGGGCCGTGCCGGAAAATGGGAAGCAAATACAGCTATCACAACATAAAAAATTCGGCTCGCAGCTTAGGCGGCCGATTTAAAACAATTTGAGAGAGCAATTACAAATTCAAGGCGAAAGGGGCGCATCTGGGCAAGTGCAAAGGGGATTAAGGGGCCCCTTTGGCAGGAAGGCCGCAACTGTTTGAGTGAAACGAGTTTTGCGGCCGACTTGCACAGAAAGCACCTTGCCTTAGAATTTGTTTGCGAATCTCACTTGTTTTATGAGGTCGGCTGAGGAAGAGCCGATACTTAATAATAAAATGGTGTATTTGATTACGAGAGGCCGGTACGGACCTCTAAAATGATTTTTCTAGTGGAGCGAAGGGATTTACAGCAGGTGGGCTCTGAGTTCCTCTCCGGACAGAGGGGAAAGGTAGGCTGGAGCGATGTCGAATACGGTCTTGCAGCCGGTCTGGCCCTCTGCATTCAGTCGGGCAACGGCACGTGCGTAAGCAGCGATTACGGAGCCTGTGAATTCAGGGTTGGAGTCCAGGGTGAGCTTGTACTCGATGATATGCTTGTGCTCATTGTCGAAGCCTGTAACGCCTGTGCGGACTACATTGCCGCCATGAGGCAGACCTGCATGATCGCGAGCCATTTCTTCAGCTGTAATGAAATGAACAGTTGTATTGTAATCGGAGAAGTAGTTGGGCATAGTCTTAATCTCGTTCTCGATACGAGCGAGGTCTGCACCCTCTTCAGCTACTACGAAGCACTCACGTGTGTGCTTGTCGCGGGTGGTGAGAGAAGGATTGCTGCCGGAACGAACAGCGTCCAGAGCGGCCTGTACAGGGATGGTGTACTGTCTGCAGTCCTTAACACCTGCAATTCGACGAACTGCATCGGAGTGACCCTGGCTGACGCCCTTGCCCCAGAAGGTGTAGTCTACGCCATCAGGAAGAACACAATTTGCATAAAGTCTGTTGAGGGAGAACATACCAGGATCCCAACCACAGGAAACAAGAGCTACCTTGCCACCCTTTTTAGCGGCAGCGTCAACATTTGCAAAATGCTCAGGAACACGTGCGTGTGTATCGAAGCTGTCAACAACATTGTAGAGAGAAGCGTACTTAGGTGTCTGCTCTGGCAGGTCTGTTGCAGAGCCACCGCAGAGGATGAGCACATCGATGAGCTCCTGCATATCCTGAAGGGCTGCCTCGGTATATACTTTACAGCCGGGTGTCTTTACTGTGATACTCTCAGGGTCTCTTCTGGTGAAAACAGCCACAAGCTCCATATCAGGATTTTTTGCAACAGCAGCTTCTACACCCTTTCCCAGGTTGCCATAGCCGAAAATGCCAATTCTTGTCATGATTTTTCTCCGTTTCTTATGTGATTTTTCAATTGAATTCTAAATCAATTGTTAACAATATATCGTTACTATTCACAGTCAGTCCAAACTTCATTCATAGCCCCTTCCGTGCATGCACGTAAGTCGCGCTGCGCGCTTACGGACTATTTCATGAAGGTTTGTACAGCCTTTACAGTTTAATCTGTATTTTAGCCAGCCATTAAGCAAGCTCATGGCTGACTAACACACATATTAACCGTGAATAGTAACAATATACCACTTTTTTACAGGTGTGAAAATACCCAGTTCGGTATACATTGAGGTAGAAATAATACAGCAAAACGGTATTTTTTTAAGAGAAATGTTTTTATAATCGGGTATATCTAAAATTTTTATAAACTCTTCATTTGGCTTTCATTGTTTTCGTTAAGTTTCGGTGCTAATATGTGGCTACATTTAATGATAGGAGGCAACAATGCCATGGTTAAAAAAATAAAGTTTAGAATTAAACTTGTATTCATGGTTGCTGTTATCATGATCTTCAGCAGTGTCATAACTAACGTCGTAACAGCCAAAAAAATCACAACTTCCATGCAGGAGGTTATTATCGGAGAATCTATTCAGATGGCCAGAGAAATTGCCGACGAAGCTGAATATATCCTCCAAAGCGCAGCGGATCCACAGGCTGCATTGATTGAGTTCGCGCAGAAAAAGAGTGCGCAGGACAATCTGGTTTATGTAAACATTATTGACAAAACAGCCACAGCTTATGCTCATCATAATCCTGAAAAGCAGGGTAAGGTTTATTCAGATGAATATACCCTTAACTGCTGCCAGAATGGTAAAGAGGACTATGAGAGATGGTGGGCTGATGACACCTCCCAGTGGACTTACGATATCATGACTCCTATGTATAATGCGGATGGTACTCTTTTCGGCTCCTGTGATGTTGCTATTGCAGAGGGCGGTATCAAGGAAGTGGCCAATACTGTTGTATCTACAGAGGTTACTATCGGTATTGTTATGTTCCTGGTGGCGATTATCGCGGTATTTTTCGCCATGACCTCTATCGTAAATGACATGAAGAAATTGAATCGCCTGATCGCAGATACAGCGAATCTTGACTTCACACATCACTCTCTCTATGGCTTGGAGAAGCGTGGTGATGAAATAGGCGAAATGGCTCACAATATGGACGAAATGCGCTATCGACTGGCAAAGCTGGCTGAGTCTCTTAAGCGTAATTCCACAAATCTGGAGAATGCGTCCCAGAGTATTGCAGGAGCTACAGCGTCTGCAGTTAAGAGTGTGGACAATATTAACTCTATTACAGATTCCTTTACCGGCAATATGCATACTCTTCAGGAAAATGCCGAGTCTATTAAGACGGATATGAGTGAGCTGGGAGAGGCTGTATCTAATTTCTCTGAGCAGAACGAGAACGGTAATAACGTTACTATCGAGATGGAAAGCAAGGCAGCATCCATCAAGAAGACCTGCGTAGATAAGCAGCAGTCTATTGAAACGGAGATTGAGAATAAGAGAGGCTCCTTGGAAGAGTCTATTGCCAAGTCCAAGCAGGTTGAGCAGATTGAGTCTCTGACCGGAGATATTCTTAATATTGCCAGCCAGACCAATTTGCTGGCTCTGAACGCTTCTATCGAGGCTGCCAGAGCAGGTGAAGCAGGACGCGGCTTTGCGGTTGTTGCTGATGAGATTCGTAACCTGGCTGAATCCTCCAGAGAGACAGCTACCAACATTCAGACTATTTCCAACAGTGTGGTTTCAGCTGTTGAAGACCTGATGAACAACTCCAACGAGCTTATCACCATGATTATAGACAAGATCCTTCCGGACTATGAAGACTTCAAGGGCATCGGTGATGCTTATGTTGCAGATGCGGACAAGATGAGAAGCGTATTTACCACCCTTGCAAGCAGCGCAGAAACACTTTCCGATAAGACTACCTCTGTTATGAGAAATGTTGACACAATCACTGCCTCCATTGCAGAATGTTCTGAGGAAATCGAAAAAGTATCAGCATCCACCACAGAACTGACCGGCGTGGTATCATCTGTTACAGATGAATCCAACAACAATCTGAATGTAGTAGGTGAGCTGGAGGTATCTCTTGCGGACTTCCGTCTGGATCCAAATTATGTGGATGAGAATGGACTCAGATAAATTTTAGGATTATTATCTACTTCGTGCTGTAAATAGTATAATCAGAGAGCCTATCCAAAAAGGTGGGCTCTCTTTTTTTAAGATAAAAAATGTGCTATGGTTGTTCGTAAAATAAAGATATGCTATTATTGAAGGTGAAATGCAGATGGCTTTTTATTGCAAAAAAATGGTGGGCTTATGGAATTTTTTCCGGATGGAACAAAAATAGAAGACTGGTTTTATGAGCTGAAGGAGCCTGATATAAGAGAGCTCGGCGACTGCTTTGACATAACGGAATATGGTGTCAGGGCAGATGGACAGCTGTACACCCGTGAAATTCAGGAGCTGATTGACAGGGCTTCTGTAGAGGGCGGAGTGATTTATGTACCGGCCGGGACTTTTTACACAGGGGCGCTTTTTTTCGGGAAAGGTGTTCATCTCTATCTGGCGGAGGGTGCGATTCTTAAGGGCTCGGATGATGTGTCGGACTATCCTGTGCAGGCTACCCGCATTGAAGGCGAAAACTGTGTGTATTTGCCGGCACTTATAAATGCTGACCACTGTGACGGTTTTACCATCTTTGGTAAGGGGATTATCGACGGCAACGGCCAAAGGGCCTGGAAGGCCTTCTGGCAGCGAAGAATATGGAATCCTGCGTGCACCAACAAGGATGAGCAGAGAGCGAGACTCCTTTTTGTATCTAATTCCAAAAACGTGACCTTGAGCGGAGTGACCCTGCAGAATTCTCAGTTCTGGACATCACACTTCTATAAGTGTGAATACGTGAAAATATGCGGGTGCAGCTTTCTGTCACCTTTTTCACCGGTAAAGGCGCCGAGCACCGACGCTATAGATCTGGATGTTTGCAGCGACGTGCTTGTGAAAAACTGCTATATGGCCGTAAATGATGACAGCACGGTGCTTAAGGGAGGAAAGGGCAGGGATGCTCATGAGAGGCCTGAAAACGGTGCAAATGAACGCATACTGATTGAGGATTGCCGCTATGGCTACTGCCACGGTATATTGACATGCGGTTCAGAGTCTGTGCACAATAAAAATATTCTGATGCGTAGAATAAAAGTGGGAAAAGCCAGAAATTTCCTCTGGCTCAAGATGAGACCGGACACCAGGCAGCTCTACGAGTACATAGAGGTGAGTGATGCAGAAATAGATGACATGAACAGCCTGCTTTGCGTCCATCCTTGGAGCCAGTTCGCTGAGAAGCGAGATGTTATTGCGTCCTCCGCTCATCATATATCCATGAAAAACATCAAGGCAAAAACCGCTATTTTCCTGGATGTGGAAAAATCCCCGGAGTATACACTTAAGAATTTCAGGCTGGAGCAGATGAAACTGCTTCTTGTAGAAGAGGGAGCCGGTGAAGCTTTGCAGGAGTCGTATTTCGGGGATATAGAGCTTCAGCATATAGCGGGAGGCGAGAAGCCGACCAGTATGGCGGGGCCTGATTGAAGCTTGCAATGGAAATAGGGCAATGGATTATGGCTATATGGCATAAATAATTGCGGGAGACGATAGGAGATAGTATGACCGACAAAAAAACCTGCTCCTTTGTTTTTACAGGAGACATAGGCTTTGACAGATATATGGATAAAAAATGGGAGGACCCGGAGCTGCTTTCCTCGGAGGTTCTGGATTTTTTGCATTCGGGTGACCATGTGGTAGCCAATGTGGAGGGGCCACTGCTTGATGTGGCTGCAAATACCACCACGGAGGGAGTGCAGCAGCTTCTTCATACCATGAATCCTGCAGCGGTAGAAGTCCTTAAAAAAATGCAGGCGGATGTCTGGAATATCTGTAATAATCACATAATGGATGCCGGGAAAGAAGGCATGGAGGCTACGCTTTCGGAAGCTGAAAAGGCCGGAGTACAGACTCTGGGAGCAGGCTTGGACCTGGAGCAGGCGGCGCGCCCTTTGATTTTTCCGGAAGCCGGTGGCATAGGACTTATCGGCGTAGGCTATCAGAGGGGCTGTAAGCCGGCAGGACCGGAGAAGGCAGGATGTCTCAACTGGGCCGATTTTGAGACTATTCAAAGCAGGATAGACGAGATAAAAAAGACCTGCCGCTGGTGTGTTATTGTGTCGCACGGAGGGGAAGAGTTCACGGCTTTACCGACACCTTATACCAGGGACAGATATCTTAAATACCTGGAAATGGGGGCTGATATTGTGGTCTGCCACCATCCCCACGTCCCCATGAATTATGAGACTGTGGGAGGAAAGGCTATTTTTTACTCCCTGGGTAACTTTATTTTTGATACAGATTATCAGAGAGCCCAGTATAATACTGAATTCGGCCTCCTTCTTAAGATTAATTTCAGCGAGGATAGGTTCGAGTTCGAGGCCTTGGGACTCAAGATAGAGAGAGGGACAGAGCATGTGGTAAAGTGGGAGCTGCCCAGGATTTTTACGGATGTTCAGCCCGATCAGTATGAACTGCTGGAGCCGCTGGCGGCGAAAATGTTTGTGGCTGCCACAAAGCGTCAGCAGATATATCTGAATCCCAGGGAATTCACGGATGCTACACCTGAAAAATGGGCAGAGCATTTTGCGAATCCCAGACGAAGCGGACGAGTCGAGGGAGAGGCACTGGACTTTTTCATCGTGCTTCCACTAGCTGAAAGGGAGAAGGAAAAGGCCTGGGAAAAGAGCAATCTGGAGGATGTTAAAGCCTACATTTTGGAACAGATGCTTGACAAGGCAAGGGCCTGAAAGTATAATTAGTGTGCGAGTGTTAATTTGAAATTGTTCATAGTTAAGGGGAGCTTCTTTGCCTACTTCCAGGGCATTGAGGCTCCTTTTGTTGTGCAAAGGAGAAAAGATGATTAGTTACGAAGAATTCAAAGAAGAGTTTGAAAACAAGCTCATGGCACTTGCGACAGAGGAGGAAAAGGATAAGCTTAAATTTGACACTCTGAAGAAGGTTAATACCGTGGTGGACACGGTGGGCCTCTGTGGCAGTTTGGGAGCATATCAGGGTGGACCCTGCCTCTACTTGAGAGACAGCTACAGGGCATATCTGGATGGGGCAGACATTGAGGAAGTGGCAGCGCACGTCCTTGATACGCTACGCGCAGCATCCACAAGAGAATTTAAGCTTCCTGACTTTGACTGGGACTATGTGAAGGGCCATGTGGTCTTACAGCTGATCAATATGAAGCAGAACGAGCACCTGCTTAGAGATGTCCCACACAGAGCCTATCTGGATCTGGTGGTGGTCTACAGATGTATTCTGGAGAGGTCGAACAGCGGTACTACCTCCTGTATTATTTCCAATGCCCTTATGAAAAGCATGGGAGTTACCGAAGAGGATTTGTATCTGGCTGCCTACAGCACGACTCCCCTGCTTCTTATGCCCAGAGTATACTCCATGTGCGAAATCCTCTATGATCTGGCGTCGAGAGCAGCTCGGGACAGAGGCAGCGAGATATATGAGCTTTGTGAAAAAATGGAAGATATCAACATGTGGGTAATTTCCGACACGATAAAGCAAATGGGGGCATATCTGCTTCTTTACCCCGATCTCTTCAAGGGAATTATGGAGACAAAAGGCGATTTATATATTATTCCAAGCTCTATTCATGAATTGATAGCCCTGCCTGTAGATGCGGGGGAGAGCGTCGCTTCTCTGTCAGTCATGATCCGAGAGGTGAATAGGGCTAATGTGGCAGAGGATGAGCGCTTGTCGGATAACCTCTACAGGTACGATTCGAAAGAGAATAAAGTGGTCCTGGCATAGCATGGAATAAAGATACAATTCGGGCGTTGGGAGTAACTGCGGAGAAGGTTTTAATAAAAACTTGTTAATTTTTTGACAAAATAATTGACAAAAAACTCGCAATGGTTTATAATTTTTTTGTCAAAAGTTCACATATTTTTGATAAAAAAGAAAATACAGATTAATGTATGGGAGGAATTTTCAAATGTTTAATTATGCAGGCAAAGTAGTAGCAGTTACAGGTGCATCATCAGGTCTTGGTAAGCAGATGGCTGAGGGCTATGCTCAGTGTGGAGCAAATCTCGTTCTTCTTGCAAGAAGAGTAGAGAGACTTGAGGCTAGTGCTAAGGAGTGGTCCGAGAAGTATGGCGTAGAAGTACTTCCTGTAGCATGCGACGTTACCAGCGATGAGTCCGTAGCAGCAGCAGTAGCAGCAGTTAAGGAAAAGTTCGGTCACTGCGAAGTTATCGTTAACTGTGCAGGTGGCGAGAAGGGTACAGGTACACCTCTTATGAATTTCCAGAAGTCTGACTGGGAGTTCACAATGAATCTTGACCTGACATCTATCTTCACAATGACACAGGCTTTCGGTAATCTTATGAAGGAAGCTATGGATGCCGGCAAGCAGACATATGGCCGTGTAATCAATATCGCATCTATCTATGGTCTTGTTGGTAATACAGCACTTCCTACCATCGCTTATCATACATCTAAGGGTGCAGTTGTTAACTTCACAAGAGGCGCAGCAGCTGAGTGGGCACCTGTAGGCATCACAGTAAATGCTATCTGCCCAGGTTACTTCTACACAGAGCTTACCACAGAGACACTTGACTCTGAGTACTTCCAGAAGTTCGCTAACCAGTCTGTTCCTATGAAGAGATATGGTCAGCCTGGCGAGCTTAACTCTGCAGCTATCTTCCTTGGCGCTGAGGAGTCCAGCTACGTTACAGGTCAGATCCTGGCTGTAGACGGCGGTTATACTTGCGTATAATTCCGGGTATTTATTCGCGAAGAGTTTAATTTCAGAGCACAATTTTAGAGTGGCTAATCTATGGATTATCCTCTCTTTTTG
>JAZUHR010000027.1:0-3588 GCA_045641825.1 Lachnospiraceae bacterium | reverse complement strand
CATCCGTCTCAAATTCCACATAACCCGCAGAAAAACTAAGGTAGAGAACACCATTCTTCTCTACATGACGACCGCAAATCTTAAAATTTTTCTCTGTTACCTTCATGGCATTCCTCGATTTTCAAGAAATTATAATCCATTAAAGTATAGCTCATTTAAGAAAAAACCACAAGTAATATCATCCGGGCGGATTATGGCCGGATTATGGCACGGATTATGACGAATTGTTCTCCGGAATTGTTCTCCTGCTGACCGTAAAACCATTTTCCCATTGATAATAGTGCAACAAAATAATATTCTATATGTAACACAGAATTTCCGTTTTTCCACTTCGTTCAAAAAGGAGCTTTAAAAAGGAGAGTACATGGACGAGCTTTTACTCAAGCCAATAGCATATATACATACAGACATGCCGGATAAATTCGGCCTGCCCAGACAGTCGGGTATAGTCAAAGAGCTTAAGGGACGCCTGATTTTTGAACCGGCCTACAGAGACCTTAACGCCTTCAAAAGAATAGAGGAATACAGCCATCTCTGGCTTATATGGGGCTTCTCCGCAAATAAGGCCAGGGACAATTCTTTCCATGCTACAGCCCGTCCGCCTATGCTGGGTGGTAACGAGCATGTGGGCGTATTCGCCTGTCGTACCCCCTACAGGCCAAATCCTCTGGGGCTTAGTCTGGTGCAATTCGAGAGCCTGGAAAACGACCCTGCACTCGGTCCTGTTCTTACTGTATCAGGCATCGATATGCAGAACGGCACTCCCATTTATGATATAAAGCCATATCTCCCTTATGTGGAATCCATTCCGGAAGCCAGTAACGGCTTCGCCAGAGACCTGAAGGAAGGGGAACTGGAGGTAAATTGCCCTCCGGAGCTGCTGAACCCCCTCTCCCCCTGTGATGCAAGCACTCTGCTGGCGCTCCTGACTAATGACCCCAGACCTCACTACCAGGACGATCCGGGCCGAATCTACCGTATGTCTTTTAAGACCTACACTGTGAGCTTCAGGGTAGAAAACAAGCTCCTCACCGTGCTTAGTATCGACCCCGGGCTTTATATATAAGCAGCTTTTTTCCAATTTCCTTTACACACTTAAAGTACAGACTGTGCTTTCTGGCCTTTACCTCCACCTCCATCAGCTTGTCCACCTCCCCCAGCTGGCAGGCCCGGTGTAGCTTTTCGTAATATGGTATAAACATGATTTTCCCCTTACGAATCCCGAATTGCGTGGACATAGCCAGTCTTATCTCCCTGGGTGAAAAATCACTCTTGTCCTTATAGCCGTTTATCACATATATCGCCTTCTTTGACACCGGAGAATAAACAGAAAAAAACATTTTGATTTCATCCAGATTCGGTGGCAGAATAATCACATTGATATCAGCCTCATCCATGGCTTTAATGTTCTCAATATTGTTATTTCCCTTTAAATCCAGGAAAAAAATCTCTTCATCACCTTCAGGAAACAATGACTCCTCGAAGGGCTCAGGAGGTCTATACATGCTGACTCCCTGATTTTTCCTGCCTCCCAGCTGTCTTTTCACCGGAAAGCCTGCCATGATTTTCTCATCATAATTCAGCAGATAGTGCATATATTGGGGATAATCTCTGGAATAGCTCTCTGCATCAGATGCCACCATACTCACCCTGTGGTCGATCTCAGCCACATAATAATCCATCATTTTGTTGCTGATATGATTACTTCTGACGCCGACTCTTACGTGAAAATAGAGGTTTATCGCATATGCTATTGCCAATATATTGGATGTAACGCCGCTGTGTTCTCTATATGGCGACCAAAAAGATACTTTCATATTATCTCCTTTTTTTGAACGAAGTGAAATAAATGGATATTTCTATCATATATCCGGCCTATACTCCCTTCAAGGGCGCCTTTCAGGCACAATTTCATAAAGAAATCAACAATAGCGAAATTTCATAGCCTAAAATGAAAGGATTTATATTTTTCTTCTCCTCTGTTTGACATTGGCAGCCCACATCCTTTTTTATACTGTACAATTTTCCCGCTCCGACGGCGCTTTTCTCCACCCCCGTCAAAATGAACGCGTTCAAATGTACATAATCAACAATTAATAAAGCCTTTTAAAATCATAAAAAAAGGCACATGACAAGGCTTCGTGCCAAGTTGTGCCTAATGAATCACTAATTAATTTTTTTATCTTCCCCTGTCTTTGCTGTCAAAGAGTCTTCCTCTACGCAGCACTCGATAAATACAATGTCTACACCGGCTTCCCCAGCCTTCTCCATAGCCTCCCCGAATTCCGCCTGCATGGCTGTATTGGGCCTTACTTCATGGATTCCCTCCATCTGAATTACGAAGCCCAGCATAGCATGGTATCCTTCTTTTTTGGCCTTGATTAACTCATAAATATGCTTTACACCGCGTTCCGTAGGAGCATCCGGAAAATAACCCACGCCCTCCACCTCCAGAGTACATCCCTTTATCTCCAGAAGATATTTTTCTTCATCCCTCTCCATGTAAAAATCTATACGGGAATTCCCGTAGGTGTACTCGGGTATGATTTTGCTGAAGCCCTGCCCGGACAGCCACTCCGCTGCCACCTTGTTGGGTGCCTGGCTGTCTATATTGATAAGCCCGAAATCCTTTTTATATACCGCTATCAGGTCATATTTTGTTTTCCTGTTCGGATTGTCCGACTCCTCCAATATTACGGTCGCCCCGGGCAAAAGCAGCTCCCTGCAGCGCCCGGTGTTTTTTACATGTACTGTTTCCACCCGTCCCTCTACTTCCACATGTGCGATAAAGCGATTGGGACGATCTATGAATTTGGCTGATATAGTGTGCTTGTAGGTCATGATAAAGGCTCCTTTTAAAAATTAGGGCCTCGGCTGCTGCCGAAGCCCCATGCTCATACTTTTCCGTTAATAAGCAAATTATTTGCTACATTGATTACTTTCTGCCGTTCTTCCGGCGTGTATGTAAAGAGATCGATTGATAATGTTTGCTTTAATATATTATATCGTCACTATTTTTCCGAGTATGAGCCCCAGGAAAGATAAATGCTTTATTTGCTCAATTTTCCTAATATGCCGCCTCAAAGATGCCGATAAAGCATTATTAACATTCTTCTCATAACTGGTTTTCCAAGACTTTTCACAATTTTGTTGTGTTTGGTATTTATTTCCTTTTTTGTTAGGGCAATAATTTATTCCTTCAAATTTGCCTTAGGTACTTTGGATTTCTCTATGTCCGGGACAATAACTCCAGAAGAATACGACCAAATACTTCAGCAAGAAGACGTATAAGATATCATTCTAAATAGTTTTTTGTAGCAGTGTTTCCTGCTGCCTTTACTTTTATAGGTACTACACCTTCTTTTTTCTATAAGGCATTACTATTCTCACTCCGTCTTTATCCTCGCTACTTTTCCCCAGGGAGGACTGACTTCCTCATTATTCATCAGCCATAGAACAGGAATGCCGCAGGCTTCTTTTTCCGAAGGAAAAGGAGCATATCCATCTGTAAATATTATGATACTTGCAGGCGGATTTTCATCCATATGCTTTGAAACATACTCAAAAATAATATGAAAATCGGTGCCG
>JAZUHR010000026.1:0-11559 GCA_045641825.1 Lachnospiraceae bacterium | reverse complement strand
GACAACACTAATTTTACTTTTATTTGGGCTGGTAATCGGGTATAATCGGAGAGGATAAGACATAGACAGAGATGAGACATTGGAGGCAGAACTATGAGGAAAGAGGGAAAAAAGAAGGAGAATCCTGTGCAGGAGCTCAGGAAAATTCAGAAGAAGCAGCTGGAAAATAGTGACAGTAAGGCTCTTAATGACCTTTTGTCCGGTATGGATTCGGGCTTTCACGACCTGAAGAGTAAGGGCTTTAAGGAAAGGGAAAGAGCCGTCATTCAGGTGGAAAAGAAGAGCAAGTTGACAAAATAAGAGCAAGTTGACAAAATAAGCGGGGCTGAATTATAATTACAGTTTGCAAAAGCAAATGATTGTCCTGCCGGTCAGGACCGGAAAAAGGATTTCACTTCATTCAATAAAGGAGCATATATGGATAATTTTACAAAAATTCGTACACGTTACGCACCTTCACCTACAGGTAAGATGCATGTTGGTAACCTTCGTACAGCGCTTTACGCATATTTAATCGCAAAGCATGAGGGCGGCGACTTTATTTTCCGTATTGAGGATACGGACCAGGGCCGTTTCGTAGAGGGTGCTACAGATATTATTTATCGTACCATGGAAAAGACCGGCCTTATCTACGATGAGGGTCCGGACAAGGATAAGGGCTGCGGACCTTACGTTCAGAGTGAGCGTGTAAAGGCAGGCCTTTATATGAAGTATGCCAAGGAGCTGGTAGAGAAGGGTGAGGCCTACTATTGCTTCTGTACCAAGGAGCGTCTGGAGACCTTGAAGACTGCTGTCGCTGAGGGCGGCGAAGAGATCAGCCACTATGATAAGCACTGTCTCCACCTGTCCCAGGAGGAGATCGAGGCTAATCTGGCTTCCGGCATGCCTTTCGTAATCCGTCAGAACAATCCTACAGAGGGTACCACTACCTTCCACGATGTTGTGTATGGAGATATCACTGTAAATAACGAGGAGCTGGACGATATGGTACTCATCAAGTCCGACGGCTTCCCTACCTACAATTTTGCAAATGTTATCGATGACCATCTGATGGGCATCACTCACGTAGTAAGAGGTAACGAGTATCTGTCCTCTACACCTAAGTACACCAGACTTTACAATGCCTTCGGCTGGCAGGAGCCTGTATATATCCACTGTCCTCTGATTACCAATGAGGAGCATCAGAAGCTCAGCAAGCGTTCCGGCCATTCTTCCTTTGAGGATCTGGTAGAGCAGGGCTTTTTACCTGAGACTGTGGTAAACTTCATGGCACTCTTGGGCTGGTCTTCCGGCACAGAGCGTGAGATTTACACCCTGCCTGAGCTGGTAGAGGCTTTTGATTATCATCATATCAACAAGTCCCCGTCTGTTTTTGACATGGCCAAGCTTAAGTGGATGAATTCCGAGTATATGAAGGCTCTGGATGATGAGAAGTATTTGGAGCTGGCTCTGCCTTACGTAGAGGCTGTGGTAAAGGCCCCTGTTGACCTTAAGAAGATCGCTCTTCTGGTAAAGACACGTATCGAGACCTTCTGCGATATCGCTGAAAAGATTGATTTCTTTAATGAGCTTCCTGAGTATGATCTGGAGATGTACTGCCACAAGAAGATGAAGACCACCAAGGAGTCTTCTCTCGCAGTGCTTAAGGAGCTTCGTCCCCGTCTGGCTGAGCTCGATGATTACTCCATGGCAGGCGTAGAGGGCGTGCTGATGGCTTATATCGCTGAAAAGGAAATCAAGAACGGTCAGGGCCTGTGGCCTATCCGTACAGCTGTTTCCGGTAAGCAGATGACACCGGGCGGCGCATACGAGATTATGGAGATCCTGGGTAAGGACGAGTCTCTTCGCCGTATCGACAAGGCTATCGAGCTTTTGTCCGCAGTAGTAACAGAGTAATACAGGATTTTGATGGGCGTACGGCCCACAGGAGTAAAAATTGAATCTGAATGAAGCGCAGTTAAGCGCAGTTTGCCATGTGTCGGGCCCGGGGATTTGTCTCGCGGGCCCCGGCAGTGGGAAAACTGCGGTAATCACGAGGCGGGTGTTGCATCTGGTCAGGGATGAGGGGATTCCGCCGGGGAACATACTGGTGATTACCTTTACCAAGGCAGCGGCCATCGAGATGAAAAGCCGCTACGAGAAGCTTCTGTACGACGAAGCCCGCGGGTGCGAGACCGCAGGCACAGTCACTTTCGGTACATTTCACGCAATTTTCTTTAAAATTCTCAAGCAGGCATATCGCCTGGATGCATCTTCCATTATTCGTGAGAATGAAGCAAAAAAATTAATATCCGACCTTATCGATGATCTGGCGATAGATTCTCTCGACCGCGCAGAGCTTATTTCTGATGTCCAAAATGAAATCAGCCGCTGCAAGGGACAGGGAGTAAATGTAGATGAGTATGCGGCTTTGTCCCTGGACACCGATGCTTTTCGCCATGTGTATAAGGGCTACAGGGAGGCGCTTAAAAGACGGCGGCTCCTGGACTTTGATGACATCATTACTGAGACGGAAAGGCTTTTTCACAGTCATCCGGAGATTTTGGGCCTTCTTAGGGAAAAATACCGTTACATCTGCATAGATGAATTCCAGGACGTGAACAGGCAGCAGTACGATATTGTTCGTATGATGGCGGCTCCACGTAACAATCTTTTCGTAGTGGGTGATGACGACCAGTCTATATACGGCTTCAGAGGGTCAGAGCCCGGGATAATGCTGGGCTTCAAGGGAGATTACCCTGAGGCGCGGGAGTATTTTCTCAATGTGAATTACCGTTCCAAAAAGAATATCGTGGAGGCGGCAGGGCGGCTTATAGGCCACAATACCTGCAGATTTTGGAAAAATATAAGGACATCTCATGAGGAGGGAGAACCTGTGCAGGTGCTGGGCTTTACCACGCAGGGAGATGAGCTAAAGGCTGTAGCTGATATGATTATGGAGGACTACAGGAGGGGGCTGCTTTTTTCACAGGTAGCCATTCTAACCAGGACCAACGGAGCCAGGGGGCTTTTGCCCGGAATACTTACGGAGGCGGGAGTGAAGTTCTGCCTCAAGGAGGGCGGAGGGGACCTCTATTCCCATTGGGCCTGCAGGGATATTCTGACATACGTGAGGGTGGCTATGGGAGACATGAGGAGAGACACGGTGCTCGGTATCGCCAACCGTCCCATGCGCTATTTATCCAGGAATATGTTTGATATGACTGTCTCTTTTGACTCCCTTCGTAAGAATTACAAGGGGAAAAATTGGGCAATCAGCGCCATAGATCAATTGGAATTTGACCTAATGATGATTAAGCGGGCGGCGCCGATTTCTGCCATTATGTACATAAGAAAAGCGGTGCGTTATGACGATTTCGTCAGGGAATACTGCGATAAAATGCACATGCGGCCGGGGGAAGCATTTGAGGCCATAGAAGCCCTGCAGAGTGAGGCCAGGAGCTTTTCCGATAAGGAGGAGTGGCTTATGCACATAGACAGGGTGAGGGCGGAAGTTAGGAGGCAGCAGGAGATGGAAGGCAGGGGGCAGCGGGATGCCGTGACTGTGACTACCATGCATGGCTCCAAGGGGCTGGAATACGACAGCGTGTATATCATAGGCGCTGTGGAAGGAAATGTGCCCTATATAAAGGCAGAGTCGGCAGCGGCTGTAGAAGAGGAAAGACGCATGTTCTATGTGGCCATGACCCGGGCCAAAATGAAGCTGACTATCAGTTTTTTCAAGGAGAGAGAGGGGATGAAGGTGGAAAGGTCCCGTTTTCTTAAAGAAATGGAAGAATAGAGGGGAAAAACGGGGGCTGCAGCTTTTTTTACGAAATGTTAATTAGTATAAGGGAAGTAGTTATGATAAAATTGTATCATACATATTAGCGTGGTTAATATGTGGTGCGCATAAGGACAGCAAAAAAGGAGAAGGTGTATGGGTGAAAAACCGGTTGATGAGAGAAAACTGAAAATCAAAAACTGGAAAACTGAAGCAAAGACCAAAGCTGCAGAGTTTTTAAAGAAAAAACGTTCCCTTAAGGGTAAGGAAAACACGTCTGAGAAGAAACTGCTGAAGGCTGAGCAGAAGATTAAAATCAAGGAGTGGAAGGCATCCCTAAAGGCTCTTGACAAGGCTGAAAAGAAGGATCAGAAAAAGGCCTTCAAGGCTTACAAAAAGCGCTTAAAGAGAACTCCAAGAATCATTACCTGGAGTGCGGTTTGCGCTGTACTTTTGGCTGTGATTATTGCGGTATCACCGATTGTGTCCATGTTTGTCACGATGTTGGCCAGCCAGAATTATGTGACCAGCGGAGCGGCAGTTGAGGCTGCCAGAGAAGCAGGCTACAAGCTTAGTGCGGAAATCTGTGACGAGGGCTTTGTCCTGCTGAAAAACGATGATAATATGCTTCCTCTTAAGAGCGGTACCAAACTCAATGTTTTCGGCGATGATGCCTATAACTTCGTTTTCGGCGGTTCGGGTTCAGCCGGTGCCGACCAGAGCGGTGCTACAGGCATTCTTGAAGCCATGGAGAAAGCCGGCATTGCTTTTAACCCTGAAATAGATAAGATTTACCGTGGCCTGGGTCTCACCGGTGAGGGCGCCAACAGTGATATTTCCGGCATGGTTGTAAACTATGTGACAGGAAAGCTGGCAGAAGGTGACTGGCACGAGCTGACAGATGAAACTATTAAAAAGGCAAAATCCTATTCAGATACAGCTTTAATCGTCCTTTCCTCCATGGAGGTAGAGGGCGCGGAGGTCAGCCTCAACCTCCTTCAGCCTGCAAAGGGTGACAACAATAAGGCTAAGATGATTAAAAAGATCTGCGAGACCTTTGATCATGTAATAGTTATCGTAAACTCAGGTAATGTCATGGAACTTGGCTTTATGGAGCAGTATGCAAGCGTTGATGCTGCAGTATGGGTAGGCTCTCCGGGATCACTGGGCTGTATCGAGCTTATGCGCGTGCTTAAGGGCGAAGTAAATCCCTCCGGTCATACAGTGGATACATGGCCTGTGTCTATCGAGAAGGAGCCGGGCTTCATTACTTATGGCGACAATAAATACGACAATATTAAAAATACACTTCATGTATTCACCTACAACGAGGGCATTTATGTAGGTTATCGTTACTACGAGACATGGTTTGAAAACGATGAAAATGCTTACTGGAACAATGTAGTATATCCTTTCGGCCATGGCCTTTCATATACTACTTTTGAACAGGAACTTCTGGATGTTGCAGTAAAGGACGGCACTGTTACAGCTACTGTTAAGGTTACAAATACCGGTAGTGTGGCAGGTAAGGATGTGGTACAGCTCTACTTTATGGCTCCATGGTACAAGGAAAGCAAGATTGAAAAGTCGGTTATCGAGCTGGCAGGCTTTGCCAAGACAGGTAATCTGGCAGCGGGCGCATCCGAGACTGTGGAAATCAGCTATCAGGTAAGAGATATGTCCTCCTACTCAAAGGCTGACGCCTGCTATATCCTGGAGGCAGGTGACTATAAAATCGGTATCGGTGCAAATGTTCATGATGCGGCTACAGGCAGCAAGAATGTTACATACAATGTACCAAGCACAGTAAAGTACACTACAGATGATACTACAGGCGTAACAATCCGTAATCTTTTTGATTATGCTCAGGGCGACAGTGAAAACATCGTCTACATGTCACGTGCCGACAAGACAGGCACATTCCCTGTTAAGCAGGAAAAATACACAGCTTCCAAGACATTTTTGGAGCAGCTTAAGTCTTACGAGCGCTTTGAGTCTGCATATTCCACAAAGGGCACCAAGCCTACACTGGGAGCAAATAACGGCATTATGCTGTCAGACCTTAAGGGCCTGGACTATAACGATCCTAAGTGGGAAAAATTCCTGGATCAGTTCACCATTAAGGAACTTATCAATATGCAGGCAAACGGCGGCTGGCATACAACAGAAGTTAAGCGTCTGGGCGTTCCGGGAACCACAATGCTGGACGGCCCATCCGGCATCAACTCCATGATGAAGTCACTGGATGCGGTAGCATATCCGATGGAAACCGTTATCAGCTCATCCTGGAATATAGATATCGCTTATAAGCTGGGTATCGCAGTAGGTGATGAATACAATGCATACGGCGTAAACAACTGGTACGCTCCTGCAATGAATATCCACAGAACCTCTATCGGCGGCAGAAATAATGAGTACTACTCCGAGGATCCGATGCTGGCAGGTGCTATGTCGGCAGCTACCACAAAGGCTATTCAGTCCAAGAACGTTGTGGCTGTTATGAAGCACTTTGTATGTAATGATGTAGAGCTGAATGCCCGTTCCAATGTCACGGTATGGGTAGATCAGCAGGCCCTTCGTGAAATCTATCTGAGACCTTTCGAGGTAACAGTTAAGGAAGGCGGCGCAGCAGGTGCCATGAGCTCCTTCAGCCGTCTGGGTGCCAAGTGGTGCGGCGGCAGCAGCGAGCTTCTTAAGGACCTCCTCCGTGAGGAATGGGGCTTCAAGGGCTATGTTACAACAGATGCATGTCTGGGTGGCTGGATGCAGGCTGAGGTAGCCGCAAAGAACGGCAATGACCTGATGCTGGAAATGGGCATGCAGCAGTCCGTAAGCAAGCTCAAGAAGGCATATAAGGCAGATCCTATCGGAATTGCCTGGGCGCTTCGCGATTGTGCTCACAATGTATGCTACTCAATTGTAAATGTCATTGAGAAATAAATGCTGAAGAAAATAGGGGGCTTCACAATAGTCCCCTGTTTTCGTATAGGAGATAAATAGATAATATGGAATTTCAGAAAATTTTTGCTCAAAGCGATGAAAAAGTGACCGAAAGGGAGCTGGTAAACAAGGAAATAGCTTATCAGGCTGCTCTGGAGGGCATAGTTTTACTTAAAAATGATGGCGCACTTCCTGTTAAAATCGGCAAAATCGCTCTTTTCGGAGCAGGAGTTCCCATGACCGTAAAGGGCGGCACAGGCTCGGGAGAGGTTAATGAGAGACACGCTGTTTCCATACTGGAGGGCATGGAAAATGCTGGCTTCGAGGTGGTCAGCCGTAAATGGATCGACGACTATAAAAAGGAGTATCAGGACAGCTATGAGGCCTGGAAACACGGTTTTAAGATCGGCTTCGATATGATCAACTATATGAGCGGCTCCTTCCAGCTGCCTGCAGGCAGAGCAGTGACGGAAGAGGATGTAAAGGACGCTGCCTGCGACACTGCAATCTATGTGGCTGCACGTCAGGCCGGTGAAGGTAAGGACAAGAAGGTGGAGGACGGAGAATTTGATCTGACTCCGGATGAAGTAGCCTCGGTCAGACTCCTTAAAAAGCATTATAAAAAGACAATTCTGGTAATCAACTCCGGCTCCTACATGAACCTGAACAATCTGGAAAAGGAGATCGACGGTGTAATGTTCTACTGCCAGCAGGGTATGGAGGGCGGCAGAGCCTTTGCTGATATAGTATCGGGTAAGGTGAGCCCTTCCGGTAAGCTTACGGACACCTGGGCAGGAAGCTACAAGGACGTTCCTTTCGGGGACGAGTACAGCTACCGCAACAGTGACGTGAGGAAGCAGGTCTACAAGGAAGGTATCTACGTAGGATACAGATATTATGATACCTTTAATGTGCCTGTAAGATACCCCTTCGGTTTCGGTCTGTCCTATACGAAGTTCGAGCTGGAGACTGTGAAGGCAGAGCTTACAGGAAGCTGCTGCAACATTTCCGTAAAAGTTAAGAACACCGGTGATTTTTCAGGAAAAGAGGTAGTACAGCTCTACGCTTCCTGTCCGGACGGAAGTCTTAAAAAGGAATATCAGCGCCTCGTAGCCTTTGTAAAGACCGAGGAACTGGCTCCGGGAGCAGAAGCCCGCGTTGACCTTGTTTTTTCGCTGGATGACCTTAAGAGCTACGATGAAAAAACAGCGTCCTGGATACTGGAAAAGGGCGATTATATCCTGCGCCTGGGGACAAGCTCAGCAGACACAAAGCCTTCAGCTGTCATTAGACTGGATGAGGGCAGGACACTGGAAAAGGTAAAGAACATCTGTCCTGTAGTAGATGAATTTGAAGAAATAAAGCCGAAGGTCAGGGAAAATAATGATGATCTGACGGCTTGCCCGGTGCTTACGTGTAATTTGAATTCCATAGGGGGCAGCACAGTTTCTTATGAGGAGCAGGCTGAGGATTGGAGCGATGAGACTAAGAAGCTTCTCGACAGTCTGACCACCAAAGAGATGCTTCAGGTGGTAGTAGGTACCGGCATTCAGGGAATGATGGATTCAAGCCTGGTTTATGCTCCGGGTACAGTAGGCAGAACCACTGGGAAGCTTGTGAAAAAGGGACTTAAGAATGTCAATCTGGCAGACGGACCTGCGGGCCTTAGACTCCTTAGAGAATCTGCGCTTAACTCAAGGGGCAAGCTTCGTTTTATCAAGGGCAACTATATGCTGAGCGCCATGAACCTGCTTCCGGACTGGCTTATGAAGGTCATGATTGCAAATAAGGAGAAGAGCCGGGTGCTGTATCAGTACACGACTGCTTTTCCTGTGGGAACGGCCCTTACTCAGAGCTGGAACACGGCTCTTTGCGAGAAGGTAGGACAGGCCATCAGTAAGGAAATGAGCGAATACGGTATCACCTACTGGCTGGGACCGGCCATGAATATTCATAAGAATCCCCTCTGCGGACGTAATTTTGAATATTTATCCGAAGACCCTCTGCTTACGGGAAAAATTGCCGCAGCCCTTACAAGAGGTGCTCAGAGTATAGCGGGAAATTACGCTACCATTAAGCACTTCGCCTGCAACAATGCAGAGGAGCAGCGCACTCATTCCAACAGTATCATTCATGAGAGAGCACTCAGAGAGATTTATCTGCGTGGCTTTGAGATCTGTGTAAAAGAAGGAAAGCCTGCCAGTGTAATGACCAGCTACAACCTGATTAACAGTGTCTACACTCCGGACAGCCGTAATCTCTGCACTGATGTTTTACGCTGTGAGTGGGGTTTTAAGGGTGTAGTTATGACAGACTGGGTATCAACAGGCGCGGGACAGGGCACGGCTGCAGGTGCTATTGCTGCCGGAAATGACCTGATTATGCCGGGATCCGGTCATGATAAAAAGAATATTCGCGGTGGCCTGAGAAAAGGCACCGTAACTACGAAGGAATTGAGAACGGCTGCAGGAAATATCATTGATGCCGTTCTTAAAGGAACCAAACAGTAAATCCGAAAGAGGCGGGTGGCGCAGAGACGTCGCCTGCTTTTTTTACGGGAAGGGATAAGAATTAAGAAAACTAAGAAAACTATTTGAACGGAATTACTTGTATTAAAACGAAATAAATGTTATATTTACACGGATAATGGAGCAAATAGATTTTGCACCGGATAAGGAGTTTGAAATATGATTTGTAAAAAATGTAATCAGGAGATACCTGACGATTCCAAGTTCTGTCCTGTTTGCGGAGCTAAAATCGAGGCAGAGGCCACGGTAGAGGAGAAGGCTGCGGAGACAGCACCTGAGAGCACACCGGCAGAGGCAGCAGAAGAGAAGGCAGCACCTGCAGATGAGGAGCCTGTAGTGGAGACACTGGCCGGCGAGCCTGTACCTACTACCGTAGATCCCAGCGTGGCTGTGAAGGCGACAGGTAAGAAGGTAGCCGATGCTCTTCGCAAAGTTCCTGCCAAGGTATGGGGAATATGTGCAGCAGTTATTCTTGCTATTATTGTTATTTGCGGTATTTCTTCCTGCGCAGGCAAGAAGAGTCCTTTTATCACCACAGATGCCAAGGACAGACTGGCCAGCATCAGCAGTGACGGTACTTACACCATGGATGGCAAGAAGGTCAGCATGGGTGATATCGAGTACATCTACAGCTCAGAGAACAATTTTAACGACACTTTCTATGCTGTACTTGATAACGAAAAGAGACTCTGGGCAATTACAGCAAAGAAGGCTGTTAAGATTGCTGAAGACGTTTCCGAGTTCAAGGTTTCCTTCTATGGCGATACAGTAGTATATAAGCAGAAGGACGGAAGTGACTACACTGTATTTGTATATGATGTAGCTAAGAAGAAGTCCAAGAAGATTTTTGACGATAATGCAAGCAACTTCGTTCTTTCCACAGACGGTAAGACAGTTCTCATGAGATTCGAGAATGACCTTTACGAATCCAGGAAGGGAGCAAGTGCTAAGAAGGCTTACTCCGATGCAAAACCTATCGCTGTATCCAACGACGGCAAGCACATCTTCTTTACAAAGAATGATAAGTTCTATGATAACGACGACAAGCTTTGCAACGCATCAGATCTGGGACGTATGTATTTCAACATCGATCACAGCGAAGTACTCTATGTGGCAAACGGTGCTACATATTACTACACAGTAAAGATGAAAGAGCCTGTAAAGGTTAAGAACGATAGTACATACGGTATTGTTACTACAGCAAATACAGCAAAGGTAGTCAGCGGAAATGCTTATACAGTAGGCGTTAAGACTATCAACAACAATCTTCTTTCCATCGACGGTTCCTTCTACTATATGTCCAAGAAGGGCGAGAAGGTAGAAAAGATCGTTGGTTCCTTTGCAAACTATGTAATGTCAGAGGACGGCAAGAGCCTCATCTATACCAGCAGCGGTGATATCTATAAGGTTAAAAATGTAAGCAAGACTACAGAGCCTAAGAAAATCGGTAACGATGTTGAGGCGAGATACATCTACGCAAGCTCTGATCTTAAGACAGTTTACTTCGCTACAAGCGATAAGGAGCTTCGTTACTTAAAGAAGAACGGTAAGGGCGAGCTTATTGCAGATGACGTAAATCCTGTTTATGTTGCTTATGATGCAAAGCTTAAGTGTATCGTTTACGTAAGTGACGACAGAGAAGTTTTCACAGCTAAGACCTCCAAGAAGTCCAAGAACAAGCTGCCTATGGGCGACCTTTCTTCCGCAGTACCTGTTTCCAACGGCAAGGATGTTTACTTCCTTACAAGAAACACTGACGGTGATATAAACTTCGTAAAGGTTACTTCCCTGAAGAAGGTTAAGAAGGTTTACTCCATTGAATCAGTAAGTATTGATTTCAAATAGTAGTTTATAAAAAGTAAAGGCCGAGTGAGGCAATTTTTACAAAAACACTTGACAATTTATGAGTTCGTGCGTATAATACACTCCGCGTGTGCTATACGCACGGATTTTTTGTGTGTTTATAACAAACACAGGCAGCCACTTTGGTTTTTTATTATCATCAGGAGGTGAAAGATTAATGCCTACATTTAACCAGTTAGTAAGAAAAGGCAGACAGACATTGGAGAAAAAGTCTACAGCACCTGCTCTGTTAAAGGGTTACAACTCTCTTAACAAGAAGGCTACAGACACATCTTCTCCTCAGAAGCGTGGTGTATGTACAGCAGTTCGTACTGCTACACCTAAGAAGCCTAACTCAGCTCTTAGAAAGATTGCCAGAGTTCGTCTCTCCAACGGCATCGAAGTAACAAGCTATATCCCAGGTGAGGGTCATAACCTTCAGGAGCACAGCGTTGTTCTTATCCGTGGCGGAAGAGTAAAGGACCT
>JAZUHR010000025.1:0-5225 GCA_045641825.1 Lachnospiraceae bacterium | reverse complement strand
AGTAGCCACTCTCCTTTGTCTTGTACTGTGGTAATAACCCAATTAATAGAATTGATCCTACGGGACAATTTTGGAAAGAACTATGGGGTACATTTACCCAAACAATTCTGAAAGTCAGTGGCTACTTTGCGGTTGTAGCAGGAGTTTCACAAGTGGACACGCTTGCACCAGGTCCGGCTGATCCAACTGTAATATACAGGTATCATTTATCAAAAATCGAAAATCTATCTCCACGACAAAATATAGATTACGATGGATTGTCTTTTTCAACTAGACCCCCAAGACCAGGGGTGCGTGCAGTTGCAACTACGATTGAACAAGTTAATGCAACAGGAATTCTCATCGCAATCCCAACCGGAGGAACACATGTAACCATAATCCCTTCCAACGGATCTGTAGAGCAGTGGATGAGGCAAGGTCAGAATTCACTATGGTCACAAACTCTTTCTTCAATTGTAGTGGAGCTGGGAGGGTATTAAAATGGAAGTGGGAATTGATAAAATATTTGAATATCTTTCATGGAATAGCAATAAAGAAATTCAAAAACAAGGAATAGAACTGGCGAGTAATATTAAGAATTTGTCTGTTCTGATTATGCCGATTGAAAATAAATCAATATGGGAAAACTGTGCAAAAATATTGATAAGTAAAAGTGATGAGGAATTGAAACTGTATCTGTATGAACTTTTTGAATGGCTGAAAGATATGAATTGGCCTGGTGCATATTTAATTTATGATAGATTACTTTGCGTATCAACAGAAAAATTTTTGCCGGCATATCAGTATAGTTTATCAGTGGCGAAACAAACTGAAGATCATATTTGGGAAATGGTTTTACAAGATTTATTTGTTGAGTATGATTGTAGATGGGGTGCCACTGAGGACGGTTTTGATTGACAACTTATGTGACCACTACAACGTAGCCTAGGAAGTGCATCATGCCCTTCCTGGGCTATGGCTTGCTTTTATAGTAAGACTAAGTAAGAACAGATGGCGTGTGCAGTCTGTTCTTTTTATTGTTTTTTTATATGCAATGTGGTAGGGAATATAGTATTATTATGCTGATATAATTTGTGCGTGGGGGCGAGCTTGTTTTTATGACCCTTGGGATGCGTGGTTTAGTGAAGAATCCGACGGAGGAATTATGACACGAGAAGAACAGAAGTGGGCATTGGAAATTTTTGAAAAGATTAATGGGAAAATTAACGTGGAAGCAGACAGAATAGGTGAAAAAATACCCTATATCCCGGATGCTTCGGGTAAATATCAGGATACAAACAACATAGGTTGGTGGACGAATGGCTTTTACGGCGGTATGCTTTGGCAGCTTTATAATGCCACGGGCAATCAAAAATATCGGGCTGCGGCTGAAAGGCTGGAGGAGCGCCTGGACGAGGTCATCGAGGACTACGAGGGCCTGGATCACGACACCGGCTTCATGTGGATGCATACCGCAGTAGCAAATTATCGTCTCACCGGCAATGAAGATTCCCGAAGACGTGGTATGCATGTGGCTAATATTCTGGCAGGACGCTTTAATCCTCTTGGTAATTTTATCCGTGCCTGGAACGGCGACAAGACCGGCTGGATGATTATAGACTGTCTTATGAATCTGTCTCTGCTTTACTGGGCGACTGATGAGAGCAAGGATCCCCGATTCCGCGCTATTGCAGAGCTTCATGCGGCTACGGCACTTGACAAACTGGTGCGCCCGGATGGTTCCTGCGGGCATATTGCTGTCCTGGATCCTATGACCGGTGAGCTTCTGGAGCTGCCCGGGGGCCAGGGCTTTGAGAGCGGTTCTTCCTGGTCCAGAGGCCAGGCCTGGGCCGTATATGGTCTGGCTATCAGTTATGCTCATACGAAGGACGGAAAATATCTGGATGCTGCCAAGAAGGTGGCTCACTACTTTATTTCCAACCTGGCGGTAAATGACTGGCTGCCTCTCTGTGATTTCAGAAGCCCGGAAAATCCGGTTTTGTATGATGCCACTGCAGGTGCCATTGCCGCCTGCGGCTTCCTGGAGATAGCGCGTCACGTGCCGGAGCACGAGAAGAGACTCTATGAAAAGGCTGCTTTTAACTGCGTGAAGGCTATGGTAGAAAAATTTGCAGACTTTGATCCTGAGAATGACGGACTTTTAGGCTACGGCAAGGTGGCATATCATGATGGTGGAAAATGGGCGCAGGAAAAGATTATCTATGGTGATTATTTCCTGACGGAAGCAATACTCAGAATGCTGGAAAAGGGATTTTTCATATGGTAGATGAATTGACTATAGAGCTGCTAAAGGAGGCTCCGCTCTCGGAGTTTTTGGCCAAGACAAGAGAATATATAAGCGCTGTTCCGTCCTGCTTCGAAGATCCATTTCTGAATGAGGCATTGGTATATTTTGAGGAAAATGAGCCCTTGGAATATCTGGCACTACTCTATGAGATGTCAGAGGAGGAGATAAGGCGAGCTGTGAAAAATGGTGCGGACGGCAATGCCATCGCAGAGATTTTCGTGGATTGCATAGTGACCGAGCGCCGCTTTTACGAGTCCTTGTACAAGGATGAATGCTTTTCTGAAAAAGGTATTCAGTGGCTCCCCAAGGAAGCGCAGTACAATGATTTTCTCTATCGCTTCGTAATGGATGGCGGCAGTGACAAGCAGCTGCTTTTATCAGCGGCAAAGCTGCGACCGGATATGGCAGGCGTAATTTCAGCCTGGCTTACAATCTTTAAGTAGGAGAGAATATGGCATTTTCGACTTACCCTGATGGGTATATAAAAAGTGATATAGTGCTGTCTGTGGGGCTTCTGGTGTCCAATAATATCAAGTATATCAGAAGGGCGCTGGAGGGACTTAAGCCCCTTTTGGAGGCGGTACCTTCCGAGCTGGTAATAGTAGATACGGTGGGGGAAGAGAAGTCTGACGGCTCCATAGCGGTATGCCGTGAATTTACCGATAAAATCTATCATTTTGACTGGATAAATGACTTTGCGGCAGCCAGAAACGAGATACTTAAGCATTGCAGCGGCGAGTGGTTTATGTTCCAGGATGATGACGAAGTATTTGAGGATGTGTCGGAGTTCATTGCTTTTTTTAGGAGTAAGGACAGATACAAGTACAATTCCGGTTTTTACTATACCTGTGATATGCTGCCGGATGGCGGCACCTCCAAGGCTGTGATAGGCAGGCTCGTAAGGAGAAAGCCCGATACTCATTTCGTCTGGAAGATTCATGAGAGCTTCAATGAAGCCAATTTGCCCGGAAAACAGTTTGAATCCAGGATACTTCACTACGGCTATCATTTCGAGACGGAGGAAGAGCGGCTCAAGAAATTTGTGCGAAATACCACCATTCTGGAGGAGGAAATAAAGGAACACCCGGGAGTCCCCCGACTTTGTGCCCAGATGGTGCAGGAGTATATGACTGTGGAGAGCAAGCGTGACGAGGGCAAGGCTCTTATGGAAAAATACCTGACAGAGCTGGAGAAAAACGGGGCGTTGAGCTTCTCCATGAGTCAGTGGATAATTGCAGCAGGCTCCAGGTATTACCTGATGAAGGATGATACAGAGGGCATGATGGAATATATAGATAGCGCCGAAAAAAAATATAAGCTTTCAGAGGCTTGCAAGTTGACCCTGTATTCGAATATAATAGAGGCTGGTATTTTTAAAGGCGGCATCCCGAGAGAGCGTGTGGAACGGGCATGCGATGATTATTTCAAAATATGCGATTTCTTCACGACCCACCCGGAGGAAAGACTGGTACAGATGCAGCTGGATTTTCCGAAGTTTATCGAGGATGAATTCAGAAACGGTATGGCGGAAGCGGCGGCTCAGTACAAAAATGCGGCCGGCAAATATGAGGAAGCCCTTATGTACTGGAAGAGAGTGAATTTCAGCCAGTTGAAAAAGCCCTGGGAATTCAAAGAATTCATTCTGGAGACATTGCAGCATTTGGAAGATCCCAAGTATCTGGAGGAATACTATAGGGCCTTTATGAGACCGGGAGTTTTTGAAAAAGGAAATGAGAAGTTTTTACCTCAGGATTTATACAAAAAGAAATTTAAGGAAAGTAAGGAGTAATTTATGTTTCAGACAAAAATCGTAAGAAGGGCAATGGCTATGCTTCTGATCGGTGTGATGACCGTGGCTTCCTTTGCGGGCTGTGGCAAGAGCAAGGAACTTACAGGCAAGACAGCAGCAGACGTGGTGAAGGAAATGGGCATAGGTATCAATATTGGTAATACCTTCGATTCTACCGGTGGTAATGTTAAGGATGTGACCAGCCTTGAAAGAAGCTGGGGCAATCCTTTGGTGACTGAAGCCTGGATTAAGGGCTGTAAAGATGCAGGTCTTAATACCGTGCGTATTCCCATCACTTGGTACAGAGCATTTACTGATGCTGAAAAGTTCAAGATTTCTGAGGACTACCTGGCTCGTATCAAGGAAGTAGTTGACTGGTGCTATAAATACGACATGTATGTCATCATCAATATGCATCATGAGAACTGGCTGAACAATACCAATCTGGTAGATAAGACAGCAGCTGTAAAGACAGAGTTTATCGTTATCTGGGAGCAATTGGCTGACTATTTCGGCGATTACGATCAGCACCTTATCTTCGAGTCAATGAATGAGCCGAGACTGGTATCGGCAGACGGTAAAGAGGATTGGAACGGCAACAGCAAGGCTTATGCTGCTGTAAATGAACTGAATCAGGTATTTGTAGATACCATCAGACGCAGTGAAAAGGCAGGTAATGCCGAAAGATGTCTTATGATTCCGGGCTATGCTGCCAGCTGCAATCCTAATATCATGAAGAATATCACCATTCCTCAGATTAAGGGTGAGGATGCCAAGAATATTATTATCTCAGTACACAGCTATACACCTTATAATTTCTGTCTGTCGGATAATCAGAAGACCTTTGGTGCCGGCGACAAATCTCAGGTAGAGGGCGTATTTAATTCACTTAATAATCTTTTCCTCTCCAAGGGAATTCCTGTAGTTATGGGTGAGACCAGCGCTACCAATACAGGTGACAATCACGATGCTCGTGCGGCATGGGCTGAGTGCACAGCTGCGGCTGCTGCCGCTATGGGCGTGCCTATTGTACTCTGGGATAACGGTAACGACAAGAAGTCCGGTGGTGAGTGCCACGCCTGGATCAACAGACGTACAAATGTACCTTCATATCCCGAGGTTGTAGACGCTCTTATTAAGGGCAAGTAC
>JAZUHR010000024.1:0-8214 GCA_045641825.1 Lachnospiraceae bacterium | reverse complement strand
AGCCCGGAGTTGATTACGAGAACTGTGATACACTTATCGACGATCATATTCTGGATTCCTTCAGCATTCTTTCACTTGTAAGCGAGATAGAGGATGCTTTCGATATCGAGGTGGCTCCTGCTGAGCTTATTCCCGCTAATTTTAATTCCGCATCAGCACTGTGGGATATGATTACACGTCTTCAGAACGCTTAATTCATGTCTTATAATTACATCGCATATTTTGCCTGCTTTCTTCCGCTGGTTATACTTCTTTACCAGCTGATGCCGAAAAAGGCCCGATTTCTTGTTATGTTATCGGCCAATTTCGCCTTTTTCTGGCTGATTAGCAAAAGCCTTGTGATTTATATAATTCTTGCCATTATTTTTACTCATCTTTGCGGCATCTGGCTGGATTACGTGAATCTTACCACTCCCGGTGGCCCGAAAGCAGTCAATAAGAAAAAAAGACAGGTTCTGGCTTTCGCTGTACTTTCAGTACTTTCTGTGCTGGTAGTACTCAAGTACACAAACTTTTTCGGAGGACTCTTGTCCGATTTTCTGGGGATTTTCAACTGCCCCTGGAAGTATGAGCCAAAGAGTTTTATCGCACCAATCGGTCTTTCCTTCTACACCCTGCAGATAATTTCCTATCTTACGGATGTTTACCGCGGTACCCAAAAGGCCGAGACCAATCTGATAAAAACCGCTCTTTATCTGTCATTTTTCCCTACCATTATGGAGGGTCCTATCGCCAGATTTTCTGATGTAGAGCCGCTCTATGAAGGTAATGATATTTCCTACAAGAACCTCAAATACGGCTATCAGCGTATTCTCTGGGGTCTTTTCAAGAAAATTGTTATTGCTGACCGTTTTTACTGCGTATCTGAATATATTTTCTCCAACTATAACACCGTGGACGGCTCCATGGTGCTTTTCGGAGTAATCGCCTACGTAGCCAATCTTTACAATGAGTTTTCCGGTTGCATGGATATTTGTATAGGCTCTGCCGAGATTTTCGGTATTACCCTGCCTGAAAATTTCCGTCAGCCCTTCCGAGCTAAGACCGCCGGCGAATTCTGGAGAAGATGGCATATCACACTGGGCGCTTTTTTCAAGGATTACATATTCTATCCCGTATCCCTGGCAAAGCCCATAAAAAATCTGGCCAAGAAGGTTAAGAATAAGTACGGCCGTGAGGTCTCCAAATTTGTGGCACCCAGCATAGCACTTTTCTGTGTATGGGCCTGCAACGGTCTCTGGCATGGAGCTGCCTGGAATTTTATTTTCTACGGCTTTTACTATTTTGTCATAATTTTTATTGAAAATCTTCTGGAAGCTCCCGTAAAAAAACTTGACGAGAGAATTAAGAGCAAATTCGGGCGTTTCATGTGGAATTTTGCAAGAAGTGCCAAAATGATGGTCATTATTTTCACAGGCGAACTTTTCTTCAGAGCCGAAACCGTAGGTAAGGGCTTCAGGATGCTGGGAAGAATTTTTACAGATTTCCATATTTCTGAGCTTTTCAGAAATATCGGTCGTATGAATTTGGAACGCGCGGACCTTTTCATAGCGCTGGGTTGTCTTATAGTGGTCCTCATAGTGGGTATTCTTCATGAAAAGAACCTGCAGGTAAGAGACCTTTTATACAATCGTCCCACATTCGTCAGATGGATTTTCTGGTATGCTTGTATTTTTATAATAATTATGTTTGGTGCGTATGGCAGCGGCTATTCCATAGTTGAGCTGATTTACGCAGGATATTAGGGAGGTTCAGCATGAAAAAACAGATTATGCACACCGCCCTTTTCCTGGCAGGACTGCTGGCTATTTTGACTATTCTGTCCTACCTGACCATGCCTAAGGGCAAAGAAAAAGACATCTACAATGTTGTAAATGTCAGAGATAAACTGGGCGAAATCGCATTGGAGACTGACAATACCATTGATGTGGTTATTATCGGCGACAGCGAGGCCTATTCAGCCTTCAGCCCTCAACTTTTTTACAGGGAATACGGCTTCACATCCTATGTATGCGGCACTTCCCTCCAGAGACTTTGTGATTCCTATGCTATTTTGCAGGATGTTTTCGCTACCCAGTCACCCAAGCTGGTGGTGGTGGAATCCGACTCCTTCTTCCGTTTCGGTGGCGCTTATGAATCCAATGATGATCGTATAATGAACATTTTCGAGAAACTTTTCCCGGTATTTAAGTATCACAGCAAGTGGAAGGGCTACATAAGAGGTGGCGTTGCCATAGGTAATGACCCCAATGACTTCAAGGGCTTCAAGTATCGTACTGCCATAATCCCCTACACAGGCGGAGACTGGATGATTGAAAGCACTATAGCCGAGGATTTGGGCTATATGGTAGAGGAATACCTGGAAAAAATTAATCAGCTGGTGGAAATGCATGGCGCGAAAATGCTTATTATCTCCGTGCCTTCCCCCGCCAATTGGGATTATGAAAAGCACAATGCCACAGTTCTTCTTTCGGACAGACTGGGAGTTGACTATATCGATATGAATATAGACAGTAATATCTCCCATCTGAACCTTGACTGGAACAAGGATACGCTGGATGCAGGAAATCATTTGAATTTTTTCGGAGCCAAGAAATTCAGTCTCTATATGGGAAAGCTTTTTTCCGAAAAATACAGCTTGGAGAACCATAAGGGTCAGCCCAATTATTCTTCCTGGGACGAGGCCACTGAAAAAATACATAATAATCGTCATTAACAAAAATATAGAGAAGCCGGCAGTTTTTTCCCGACTTCTCTGTTTTTTTTAAGGAATAAAAGTTCTGAGCGTCTCTTTTCTTTATACCCAAAGTTTTTTAATTTAAATCTCTATCTCTTATACTCGGGATATTTCTTATAGAATTCCTGTTTATCGCTGTACATAAGAGCTTCCGCCTCATTCATAACATCCTTAATATTCTCGGGACCTTCATGCCAGATACAGCCAATTGCCGCCTGAGGCACTCCTCTATAGATATTCTCATTTCTAAGGGCATCAACCTTTTTAAGGAAATCCTCCTTGGAGTCCTTGGTGGCGCAGGCGATAAATTCATCTCCGCTGATTCTGCAAACTGTGGCCGTCCCAAAGCATTTACTGAGTTTTTCAGCAAAATTGGTAATATAAATATCGCCCTCAGGATGTCCCATGGTATCATTTATAAATTTAAGACGATTAAGGTCCGCAAAGAGAAAGCCAACATTGGGGCGCTTATCTTTTTCAACGAATTCCTTGCAGAATCTTACGAAAAAGTGACGATTAGGTACCTGGGTTAAGGTATCATATTCTGTATAATGGCGGTAAATATCTACCTTGGTACTGGCCATTTTGAGCAGAATGTCGGTCTCGTGAAGCATCTCACAGGAAAGAATTCTTCTGAGGCTTCTTCCAAGTTTTCTTAAAGCCTCCTCTTCCTCCATGGTCCATTCATGGCCCTCTGCTGCTGCAAAACCTACCATTCCGTCAAGGACATTGGAAGCTGTTCTGAAAAATCCGTAGCCCAGGGCCTCTACACTTCCCTTAACCCCTTTTCCTGAAAAAACCATTCTGTAGACCGGGTCTTCCGCACTGCTTTCTAAGATATGCTTGTATTCCTTGGATTTGATGTGTATTTTATCAGACTCAGGAACAAAATTCTCATTTTTAGAGGCCAGCCAGCGGAAATAATAGTCTCTTTTTTCTCCCTGTCGAATCAGTACATAAACCGAACCCAACTGCAATTTTTCACGTACTCTCTCCACAGTTCTTTGAATGATGGTTGAGTCCATTTCTTCGCATTCCGGTATTTCCACCAGCAAATCCCTAAGAATTTTGTCTATCCTTGTTTCCATATTCTCCTCACACTTCGTTTGCCTATACTGACACTCCATAATAAATATCGGTATTATTTATGCATTCTGTAGTTTATGCCCTGCAATTTTCCCTGGTACAGCATTTTCTAATTAACTATACACTTTCTGCCTGCTAAAATTCCTTGTAATCGCCTTGTTTTCAATCAACAATGTAGTATTTTTCTTTACTTTTTGGCAAAATCGGTGTATTCTTATTTTGATTTTGTACTTAAATAATTGCTTGGTATTTTTTTTGAGGACTTTTTTTATGGGAGAAAAATTTTCAGCACAAAATACGCATAAAATAGTGGCTGTCTTTATGTCTTGTTTTTTCAGGGAGGACGCAGTCAATAATATCAGAATGCTTACAGGTGTTTTGCCTCCCAGAGGCTACAAGCCTGTATTTTTCTCTACGCTGGACGATCTCTACTTTGATGATCTGGAGACTGAAGGTGAGCGCCATGTTTTTCAGACTATTGACGTTACACGTTTTGATGCAGTCATTCTTTTCTCCGAGTCCTATAAGCGGGATGAGGAAATGTTGGCACTCATTAAGAAGTGCAACGAGGCTCTGGTTCCTGTTGTTACCGTAGATAAGTACCTCCCCGGCAGCAATGCCAATATTTATTATGATTACGGCACCGTTTTTGACGATGTTTGCGATCATATGCTTACCTGTCACGAATTCAAGAACATTTATTTTATGGCAGGACCTCAAAATAATGCCTTTTCAGATGAGCGAATTTCTGTTTTTCTGGACGTGTGCAAGGAGCATAACTATGATTTTGACATGAATCACCTCTACTACGGTGGTTTCTGGAATGATCCCTGCATTGAATGCATGCGTGAAATTTTCAGAAAGATTGATGCAGGACTTGATACTCTTCCCGACTGTATCATCTGTGCCAATGATTATATGGCTTTTGCGGTAGTGGAATTTCTTAATAATCGTGGCTACAAGGTCCCTGAAGATATTGCAGTTTCAGGCTTTGACGGAGTACCTCTGGAAAAATACTGTACCCCACGACTTACTACTGCCTGCATTAATCACCATGACTTTCTGACCAAGCTTACCGATACTCTGGATACACTTTCCCTTTCTCCGAAAAGTCAGCTGGGCAATATCACTATTTCAAACTATGTTCAGATAGGCGGCTCCTGTGGATGTCACAGTGAAATACCCGGGCAGAACTACGGTTTTGATTATGTTCACTTGAAAAATATCATGAACAGCCGCCTCCAGTATGAGCATGACGTAAGCCAGCTGGTTCTGGGCTCTGTTAATAACAATGCCAGTGACAGTCGCACTGAGCTTCCCAATCTCATCAATCGCTGTAATATTCTTGATTTTTACTTTATCGTTAATCAGGATATAGTGGAGACCTCTCTTCAGGGATTTACCTCACAAAATCACGCTGCTTACATGGAGGGAAGCTGTTTTACTCCTAAAATGTGTGCTTTTCATATCTCCCCCAAATTTGAAAGGGCCAGCTTTACGGATTACAGCATCATGGATTTCGGCGAGATATGTCCTGATATCAATGTTAAGCTTAACGCCAAGAATTTTCTCCTCTGCATTCCGGTTCAATGTGACGGAAAATGTCTGGGCTATACTGTAGCGGAATTTAATGCAAAATTTTTCCTTTACGATTTTTACAGCGCCTATATGATGAATTTTACCCACATGATTACCAATCAGATTCATCAAATGACCTTGATACAGCTTTACATGACCGACAGCCTTACCGGACTTTACAACCGTAATGGTTTCTATAACAAATTAAATGAACTTCGCCAGCAGAAGAAAAAGAACGATAAAATGTCCATTATTTCCATGGATATGGATGGACTTAAGGTCATTAATGATACCTATGGTCATGCGGAAGGCGATAATGCTCTTAATGAACTGGGTCAGTTCATTAAAAATACTGATGGCTACCAGCTGGCAGCCCGTATGGGTGGAGATGAATTTATCATCGCCCTCTTCGGCGATAACTGCGAGCAAATTACAGAACAGATTGTAAATAACATTAAGCTCCAGATTTCCTATCGCAATTCCCATACGGAAGGCACCTACCGATTGGGAGCCAGCATTGCTTCGTTTACAGCAGTCCTCGGCGATCATTCCCTGGATTACTTTATGAAAAATGCCGACAGACTTATGTATCAGCGTAAGAAAGAGCATAAATCCCACAATTACAGAAATGATTAAAATAAATAACAATCCCCTGTCTTATGCAATGCCATTAAGTTAAGACAAAATATAACCACCCGATATTTGATTATTTTCAAAATATCGAGTGGTTTTTTACTTTACATTCTTATAAAATTGAAATTAATATATCCACAATTATGCTTAACAATAGTTCTGTTATGGTCCAATATCACATTTATTTTTCTTTGACACCTTGGGCATATTGTGACTACTATTCCTGTTTGTTTTTTCTCCTTTAATGCTTGAGCCACCAACAAATCAGATTGGTTTGATAATTGGTGTAATTAATTTTTCTCCATCTGAGTTTCCGTAATTATCATAAAATACTCCTTCATATAATCAATTCATCGCGTTGAGCATTCTTTACTCAGATCAAAAATTTTTCATCTGTTTTTATATTATTCAAATCTTATGAAATTCACTCTGGCAATTTCAGGATCATTCATGGATACGGAATTTGCAGTAAGTCTAAGGTAAAGGGCTCTTTTTCCCTTAACTTCATCATTAAGCTTTATGCCAAAGGTATCCTTTCCTTCTACGAAAGCACTTCCCACAACTTTTCCATCATAGGAATCCACGAGGACTTCCACTTTTACTTTTTCATGGGCTTCCATTGAAACCTGCAAACTGCTGGGACTGACATCACCGAATTGCAGATATCTGAAACCAATGGTAGTACCGGACTTGATATTTACTATAGGTGAAACTGCTCCCTCTCCTTTTTCCCTGCAGGGCAAAATGTAAGCTCTATCCTTCTTTTCGGTCGTCGCGATATCCTTGCCATCATAAATATGGCAGGCAAAAGCCGCCGAAATAGTAAGTCTGGCATCAATACCATTTATGTTGGCCCCCTGGGAAGTCATTTCCACCGGCCCGCTCTTCACAGGCTGACCGTTTTCATAGGTTATCTTGCCTATAAAAAGACGACCGTCCTTGTCCAGCGCTACATCCACAGGCTCCAGCATAGCCTGCCTGGAAAATTCATCCAGACCAGTCTGTCTGTGATAAAAAACATACCACTGACCATTAATTTCCATAATGCTTCCGTGATTGTTGCCCCACTGATAGGTCATTCTGTGACTTCCGTCAGGCAGTGTAATAATCTCGCCGCCATTAAAGGAAATATCTCCTCCGTAAACATATCCGTCCATGGGATGATCAGAATACGCATAGGACAAAAATCCGTTGTTGTTGGGCGTAACTCCCAGATCCGGAAGGGGGGTATTGTAATTTTTCGAGTAAATGTAAACGTATTTTCCCAGGACCTTTCTGGGAGAAGAAGCCTCAAAAAATCCAAAGGTATAATCTATGTGGCCATCATCATCTTTTATCCAGGGTGCGGTGGAGTGACCGATATGATGCGCCCGGTAGGTCTCCTTCTTCATGGTCACCATGTCATCCTGCATCTCAGCGCAATGTGTGCCGCAAAAGCCCCAGAAGGCATAGATTTTGCCATCATCGTCTACCAGCACTCCCGGATCAAAGCCGATTTCAGTATCCACCGGATCAGTAAAGGGGCCCGCAGGATTTTTCGAAGTAGCCACACAGCACTTGCTTCCACGCGCCTCAGATACATACATGTAGAAGGTATCACCCTTTTGTACTACGTCCGGTGCAAAAAGCGGCATATTATCTCTGGCGGTAAAGCATACACCGTGGCAGGTCCAATCCGTAAGATCCTCTACCGGAGCTGACCATACCACGTATTCCAATCCACAGTATTCGTTTATTAGTGAATCGTGAGAACCATATACATACACTCGCTTTTCACCATTATATTCAAATACTCTCGGTTCGCCATCCGGTACATGCTCCCAAAGCGGCATATACGGATTTGCACTTTTAACAAAATTCCCCATTTATACAATCTTCCTTTTCTAGGCTTTTTCTACTGCCTTTTTAGTACGCGTTCATTTAAAAGCTTACTTTTAAGTGCTGCTTTATTTTGCACTTGTTCATTTACGGTTTACCTTAGCATTTTTTTGTGGCTTTATCTTATATTTTTGCTTTTTTGCATCTTTCTTCAAATATACAGCTTCATACCTGACTGCATAATTTTTCTAAAATCAGCAATTTAAGTAGTTTTTCTAATGGTTTTTAAGGTGCCTTCACCCGGTACTTCTACGCATTATATTGTGGATAACTTTTGATATAACAGCTACATCTTGTGGATT
>JAZUHR010000023.1:0-13782 GCA_045641825.1 Lachnospiraceae bacterium | reverse complement strand
TTTAATTCTGGCATGTTCAGCAATCGGTGCAGGTATCGCAATGATTCCCGGTATCGGTCCTGGTATTGGTCAGGGTATCGCAGCAGGTCTTGGTGCAAATGCAGTAGGACGTAATCCCGGAGCAAAGGGTGACATCATGTCCACCATGCTTCTTGGTCAGGCCGTAGCCGAGACAACAGGTCTCTATGGTTTCGCAACAGCTATCATCCTGATGTTCGCTAACCCTCTTATCGGTAAGCTGTGATAAAGACTTTTTAAAGGAGGCCGAAATAAATGAACCAATGGATATTATTGGATGGCGGCATTAACAACCGTATTTTCGGACTCGATTTTCAGTTGGGCTTTGATGCCTTTGTGCAGATGCTGGCAGTAGGTTTTCTTTTCTTCTTCCTGTCCTACGTACTCTGGAACCCTGCGAGAAACATGGTTCAGAAGAGACGCGACAAGATCAAGGAGGAGATGGAAACTGCGAAAAACAACCTTGAATCTGCCACTGCCATGAAGGCTGAATATGACGAAAAGCTTAAAAATGCTGACAAAGACGTGGAGGAAATTCTTTCCGAGGGCCGTAAAAAAGCACTGGCGAGAGAAAACGACATCGTGGCCGAGGCCAACGAGGAAGCGAAGAGAATCCGCGACAGAGCCGAGCGTGAAATCGAACTGGAAAAGAGCAAGGCTAAGGATGAGTTGAAGCAGGAGTTGATTACAGTTGCAGGCGCCATCGCAGGCAAGTTTGTAGCACAGACTCTGGATGCAGACACTCAGGCCGGGCTCATTAATGACGCACTTAACGAAATGGGTGAGGATACATGGCAAAATTAATCTCAAAAACATACGGAGATGCACTTTTTGACCTGGCTCTGTCAGGTGAAAAGGTTGACGACATCTTTGAGCAGTCGTCCGTGCTTCTTGAATGTTTACGGGAGAATCCGGAGCTCATTAATCTGCTTACCAATCCAAAGCTTACCAAAGAGGAAAAGCTCTCGGTAGTTGAAAAGACCTTCGCAGGTACTTTTGACGACGACATCGTGGGCTTACTCAAGGTAATCGTGGAGAAAGACAGAGCAAAGGACACCGGTGCCATTCTCACACACTTTAAGAATCGCGTGTACGAATACAGAAAAACCGGTATTGTGACTGTGACATCAGCGACAGTGCTCACTGATGCCCAGAAAAACCAGATAGAAGCTAAGCTGCTGGCTACTACGGGCTACAAGAGCCTGCTGACCGAGTGGAAGGTAGACCCTTCCTTCATCGGTGGCATGACTATCCGTATCGGCGACAAGGTAGTGGACTCCACTGTGAAAAACAAGCTGGATAAACTGACCTCACAGCTTAGAAAAGCAAACTAATGAAAGGTAGGTGCTTACATCTTGAATTTAAGACCTGAAGAAATAAGTTCGGTAATTAAAGAGCAGATCAAAAATTACTCGACAAAGCTTGAAGTGTCCGAAGTCGGCACAGTAATTCAGGTTGCAGACGGTATTGCACGTATCCATGGACTTGAAAAAGCGATGCAGGGCGAGCTCCTGGAGTTCCCGGGCGAGGTTTTCGGTATGGTTCAGAACCTCGAGGAGGACAACGTAGGTGCAGTTCTTTTGGGTGATTCCCGCAGCATATCAGAAGGCGATACAGTAAAGACCACAGGCCGGGTAGTAGAAGGACCTGTAGGTGACGCTATGCTGGGCCGTGTAGTAAATGCACTTGGCCAGCCTATTGATGGCAAGGGACCTGTAGAGACTGCAAAGTTCCGTCCTATTGAGCGAGTTGCTCATGGCGTTATCAAGAGAAAGTCCGTAGATACACCTCTGCAGACAGGAATTAAGGCTATTGACTCCATGGTTCCCATCGGACGTGGACAGAGAGAGCTTATTATCGGTGACCGTCAGACAGGAAAGACAGCCATCGCTATCGATACTATCATCAATCAGAAGGGCCAGAACGTTAAATGTATTTACGTTGCCATCGGTCAGAAGCAGTCGACCGTAAGAGCACTGGTAAATACACTTGAGTCCTACGGCGCTATGGATTACACCACAGTAGTAGCAGCTACAGCATCTGAGCTGGCTCCACTTCAGTATATCGCGCCTTACTCAGGCTGTGCTATCGGTGAGGAGTGGATGGAAAACGGCGACGACGTACTTATCATCTACGATGACTTAAGTAAGCATGCAGCAGCATACCGTACCCTCTCCCTTCTTCTTAAGCGTCCACCGGGACGTGAAGCATACCCTGGTGACGTTTTCTACCTGCACTCAAGACTTCTTGAGAGAGCTGCAAGACTGGCAGACTCTTTGGGTGGCGGCTCTCTTACCGCTCTTCCTATCATTGAGACACAGGCAGGCGACGTATCCGCTTACATTCCTACCAACGTAATCTCCATCACAGATGGTCAGATTTACCTTGAGTCCGATATGTTTAACTCCGGTTTCCGTCCGGCTGTAAACGCAGGTCTCTCCGTATCACGAGTAGGTGGTAGCGCCCAGATCAAGGCTATGAAAAAAATTGCAGGTCCTATCCGTATTGACCTTGCTCAGTACAGAGAGCTGGCATCCTTTGCCCAGTTCGGTAGTGACCTGGATGCAGATACAAAGGAAAAGCTGGAGCAGGGTGCCCGCATTAAGGAAATCCTGAAGCAGCCTCAGTACAAGCCAATGCCTGTAGAGAAGCAGATCATCATCATCTACGCAGCTACCAAGAAGTACTTGCTTGATATCGCTGTAGAAAAGGTGCTTGAATTTGAGAAGGCTCTCTTTGATTACATTGACACCAAATATCCTGAAATTCCGGCAGCTATCCGCGATGAGAAGGTAATCTCAGATGCTACTGAGGAAAAGCTGATCGCAGCTATCAAGGAATGCAAGGCACAATTCTAAACGGGAGCGTGATTAAATGGCTTCGATGAAAGACATCAAAAGGCGGAAAGACAGTATCCAGAGTACCGAACAGGTTACGAAGGCCATGAAGCTGGTTTCCACCGTAAAGTTGCAGAAATCCAAGTCCCGCGCAGAACAGACCAAACCGTATTTTACTCACATGTTCGATGCTGTCGGAGCGATGCTTAAGAAGTCCGGCAACATTAATCACCCCTATCTCACCGGTGATCCTACGAAAAAGAAGGGTATCATCGTCATCACCTCCAACAGAGGTCTGGCGGGTGGCTACAATTCCAATATCGTAAAGCTGGTACAGAACAGCGGCATCTCCAAGGATGATTGCATCATCTACGCAGTAGGCCGCAAGGGCAAGGAGACCCTGGAGCGTAAGGGCTACGACATAGACCTGGACTACTCTGAGGTAATGAACGGACCTGTTTTTGCCGATGCTATCGCTATCGGAAGAAAGGTGCTGCAGGATTTTGCAGACGGTAAAATCGGTGAGATTTACATTGCATATACTGAGTTCAAAAACACAGTAAGCCACATTCCTACCTGGCTGAAGCTCCTTCCCGTAAGTGCGGGAGAGGGCAATGATACTGTAGAGGAAAGTGCTGTGGACAAGCTGACACTCATGAATTATGAGCCGGAGGCAGATGAGGCTATCGCACTCATTATTCCAAAGTACCTGAATTCCCTTATCTACGGTGGGCTTATGCAGGCTTATGCAAGTGAAAACGGTGCCCGTATGCAGGCAATGGATTCCGCAACAAATAATGCTCAGGAAATGATCGCAGATCTGTCTCTTAAGTACAACAGAGCCCGTCAGGGTGCTATTACTCAGGAGATTACGGAGATTGTAGCCGGAGCAAATGCAATCAATTGATGAAAGTGATACTATTCACAGTGATTTATGTACAACTGTGAATTATAATGATTAACGAAAAGGAGTGACACGAAATTGGGAAACAAAATCGGAAAAATCACTCAGATAATCGGTGCAGTACTTGATATTAAGTTCTCAAAAGAGAATCTTCCTGAAATAAATGAAGCTATTCGTATCAAGATGGACGACAAGGTGCTTACTGTTGAGGTAGCACAGCATCTTGGTGACGATACAGTGCGCTGTATCGCCATGGGTCCTACAGACGGACTTGTTCGTGGTATGGATGCAGAGGCTACAGGTGCTCCTATTTCGGTTCCTGTAGGAGAGAAGACTCTCGGCAGAATGTTTAATGTTTTGGGCGACCCGATTGATGAGAAGCCCGCTCCGGAAGGGGTAAATTACAAGCCTATCCACAGAAAGGCTCCGGCTTTTGAAGAACTTTCCACAGAGCCTGAGATTCTGGAGACAGGTATCAAGGTCGTTGACTTGCTTTGCCCTTACCAGAAGGGTGGTAAAATCGGTCTTTTCGGTGGTGCCGGTGTAGGTAAGACAGTTCTTATTCAGGAGCTTATTACCAACATTGCTACAGAGCATAACGGCTACTCCGTATTTACCGGTGTAGGTGAGCGTACCCGTGAGGGTAATGACCTTTATTACGAAATGAAGGAATCCGGCGTTATTGACAAGACTGCCATGGTATTCGGTCAGATGAACGAGCCGCCGGGGTCCAGAATGAGAGTTGCTCTTACAGGACTTACTATAGCGGAGGATTTCCGTGATGAGTCAGGTAAGGACGTACTTCTCTTCATCGACAATATTTTCCGTTTCACACAGGCAGGTTCGGAGGTGTCCGCGCTGCTTGGCCGTATGCCGAGTGCCGTAGGTTACCAGCCTACACTGCAGACTGAAATGGGTGCACTGCAGGAGAGAATTACTTCTACACGTAAGGGTTCCATCACATCCGTACAGGCCGTATACGTGCCTGCCGATGACTATACAGACCCTGCGCCTGCTACCACATTCGCACATCTGGACGCTACCACAGCTCTTTCACGTTCTATCGTAGAGCTCGGTATTTATCCTGCTGTAGACCCGCTGGCTTCCACATCACGTATCCTTGACCCACGTATCGTAGGTGAGGAGCACTACAGAGTAGCCCGTGGCGTACAGGAGATTCTCCAGAGATATAAGGAACTGCAGGATATCATCGCCATCCTTGGTATGGATGAGCTTTCTGAGGACGATAAGCTGCTGGTAGGCCGCGCACGTCGTGTTCAGAGATTCCTGTCTCAGCCTTTCCACGTAGCAGAGCAGTTCACAGGCCTTGAGGGACGTTATGTACCTGTATCCGAGACTATCAGAGGCTTCTCTGAGATTCTTGAGGGTAAGCATGACGACATTCCTGAGAGTTATTTCCTGAACGCAGGTTCAATCGATGACGTAATCGCCCGCACAAAGAATTAGAAAGGAGATTGCCATGGCTGATGATAGCAAACTCCTCTCCGTCGAGGTAATTTCCCCCGACAGAGTATTCTTTGAAGGCACTGCCGACTTTGTAGAGCTTTGTACCACAGAAGGCGAGCTGGGTGTCTATAAGGGGCATATTCCCCTGACATCTATCCTGGCTCCCGGTGTCTTAAAGCTTCACAATGAAGACGACGTAAAGACAGCAGCTCTTCATGATGGTTTTGTCGAGATTTTCCCCGACAGAATCTGCATAATGGCTGAGTCCTGCGAGTGGCCTGATGAAATCGATGTAAATCGTGCAAATGCAGCAAAGGAGCGTGCAGAACAGCGTCTCAGAAGCAATTCCGATGACATCAATGTTCAGCGTGCTGAGCTGGCTCTTCGTAGAGCACTGGTTCGTATCGAACTGGGAAGAAAATAAAATAAAAGCGGTGACGTAGAAAATTTTTACGGTCACCGCTTATTTTTTTGCAAATATTTGTGGAAATAGGGGGGAATCAGGGCTGGACTTCCATTTTCTTTCAGCAGAAACTTTATGGAAAGTTTATATTTTTAAGGAATATCCCTATGAAAACCTTTTTATTGGCTTTGTCTTTGAGTGGAGACTTTAAGATAACTTATTGTGCAAATTGCACAAAAGAAAGTTGCGCTGAGGTGATAAACTGTGGAAAATGCACAGAAGATGGCTTGACACATAGCCTTTTTCAATGATATTATATTAAGGCAATACTAAAACGGTTTTGCAAATAATTAAATAAATGAGGAGATTTATAATGAAAAAGGGTTTATTAAAGGCACTTTCATGTGTAGCTGCAGCAGCACTTACAGTTATGGCATTTGCTATGCCTCGCGTTGCTCTCGCTGCAGAGAACGTAGGCGCAGCTGACCTGTCTTCCGGCTGGTGGGGCGCTCACTCTGAGATCTACAAGGTAGAAGAGGGCAAGGATGTTACATTTAAGTTCGTTAACCATTCCTTAAAGGGTGAGAACTGGCATAATGCAGTAGTAGTTCTTCAGAATGTGGCTACAGGTCATTCTGTAGACGCTACAGCAGGCTATGCAGAGTACGCTGTAGTTCGTGCTGATAACTGGGGCTGGGGCACAGGCTATGAAGGTGCCACACTTGATAATAACTATAACTGGGACGCTTTCAGAGACAATATCGATGGTGTTGAGATGACTATCGTAGTATCCAAGAAGGCTGGCAACAAGGCTGACGTTAGCTACTCCTTTAAGGGTACAGACGGCGTAGATTACCACATGACATATACAGGACTTACTGTAGGTGATGAGCTTTATACCTGCCTTACTGTTGAGAACTGCTACCTGGAGAATGTAGTTGTTACAGTATATAATCCTACTCCGGTACCTGAGACAGGCGTATTCGCAGCTATTATTCCTGCAGCAGTAGTTATGCTTGCATCCGGTGCAGTAGCACTTAAGACATCCAAGAAGGAAGAACAGTAATTTTTCCTAAAAATATAGGAGGACATTCACGATTTGGAATGTCCTCCTATTTTTGTGTAAAGATAAATTCTTTATGTGATAATGCCTATCTGGCAATCATAAAGGGATTTCCGCCCTTTTCCAGAATAGGTGTAAGCTTATTTATATATACCGATGTAAGTTTGCCTGTCTTTAAATTCATATATGTGACTGTGGAATTGGTATATGCGGTGAAAAGAATGGGTGTGTTTTCATCGTACATGGCGAAAACAGGGATATCCTTATACACGTAGTACATCATCTGAGAGAGGGAGGAGCCGATGCAGGAGCGGGTATTTGCTGAAAGTCCCTTCCTGTAAAGCTCACGACCTGCTGCGATAGCGGCTTCATCCAGTTCACCGGTACGGGACATGACGCCACGCTCCCAGAGGACGTCACCTAAGCCGGTCAGGATAATTCCTATGGTGTCATTGCTGTCGGCGATGGTAAGTGCAGTAGCTACCTGGTCGGTAATGGCTATGAGATGACCGTAGGAAAAGACGTAATAGCGGTCCTTTTCTGCCTGAAGCTCGTCCAGGTAAACGGCGGTATTTTCGGTAAGAATCGTGATTTTGGCGTAATTACTCTTGGGTACTTCGGTGAAATCATACTTGGTAGGCAGTGACAGGTAGTATTCTGTCAGCATCTGGTCGGTAGCACGGCTGCTTATCTCAAAAGCGTTGGTCTCATCTATATTTTTTATCAGGATATAATCACTGGAAGTATTCTGGTAGGTGCTGCCGGATTTGGTAACTCTGTTAAGCTTTATGGAGGTGGAGCTATTCTCTATGGATGTGATGTAGTAGCCTTCTTTTTGGTATTCCTTGAGGATCCTTTCGTCGGCATCCATAACCCTGAGGGTAGTGACCGGATAGTAGGGAGTGCCGTCGCTGTATTTCGCTGCATCGGACTCCAGACCGTAGCCTAAGATCATGTTGTTATCGATGGAAGAAAGGAGTCTTATGATCTCCCCCCCAGGAACAGTAATGGAATTTCTCTGACCGGTCTCCAGGTAGAGGAGATGAATGGTCTGCATATCCCCTTCCTGCTGCCAGGCTGCATAGGAGAGACCCGGTATGAAAATAGCGTCCTCCGAAAGTGTGCCCGTGGACACTTCGCTAAGCACCTTGGTAGCCAGATTGTAGGAATAAATATGGTGGTGCAGCTGGAAAAAGAAAACGTTGTTGCTGTTCATATAGGCGAAGCCACCCAGCTCACAGATCAGCTGATCGTAGGTCATGGAAAGCGGTAGGTAAAGCACCTCCTGCAGGCGGTTCAGGTGATGGTAATATTCATAGACCACCAGACCGGTCTTGCCCTCGTAGCTTCCGCTGTTGATGTAGCCATAGACCATAAATGACAGGGTGCCGTCATCGTCCATACGAAGGAGCTTGATGCCGGAATTCTGGCATACCTGAGATGGGATTTCCATGCCCAGAGATGAGGAATATACCTTGGAGATGTGATTCTCCGGCAGGTTGTAGTAGTAGAGGATGCCGTCTCTGACGAAGGCTACCTGGCTGTTATCCTTGGTGAAAAGCAAATCCACATTGGTATTGCCTGTGACACCCAGCTTCAGCTGCCCCTGAGACAGAGACATGAGAGCGAGATCGAAAACAGCCTCGGTATCTCGTTCATAATTCAGGAGATAAGCATATCCGGGGCCCATCTGAACACGGAATTTTTCCGATACGATGAAGCTCTCGTGACCGCTGGCATTGTCTACCGCTACGGTGTATTTGAGGGTAACTACGGCGATGTATTTGTAGATTTCATTAATCTCGATAGTGATATCTGACACCATCTCCGGAGTGAGATTGCCCCAGCAGACCATCTGGTAGCTGTCGGTAATATCCACGTGGGAGTAGCTCTTGGACAGGCCTCTGTAGGTGCTTTCCAGGTAAGGGATGACGTACTGGTGATTTTTTTTACGACATTCCTCGGAAAACTTCAGGATGAAGTCCAGCTTCTCGGTGAGGGCCGGGGAGTCGTAGGACTTGATGCGGAAATAGTAGTAGACTCGCTTACTTTCTGAGGTGATCAGGGTGATGGCAGCGGCATATTCGCGACCGGACTCGTAGGTCATGTCCGGTTTGAAACGGATAGATTTCCCGGTCTCTTCGTAGTCGAAGGCACTGATCTGACCGTCCACTACCTGATGACCGTCTGTGGTGTCGAAGATCGCGTACATCATTTTGCGTACATCCGTATTGCGTTCCTCGATACTTATGTGGAAGACGCCCTCGGAATCGGGGATGATGAACTGGTCTCTGGCAATCATCGGATCCTGCTCTTGGGTATAGCCGTAAAGTCTGTTCAGGCTGTAGTTTCCATAGTCAAAGGATATAATGGGGAGCTGCCCCGGAGTGGCATCGGCTGTAGCCGCGTTACCGCCGGATAGCCAGGTGTCCTTGGCATTTCCGAAAAAATACAGGGAAAAGCCGAAAAGCGCGATAAAATATATGGATTTAAATAAATACTTCATGTAATTTCCTTTAATTTGTCCTTATATAGGTCTCTCGATTCTTTCTAAACCTTTGTATCTCATAATACTTGCTTTTTTAGAAAAAGACAACAGAATTTTTCTTGCCTAAAAGGAGCGGGGATGATAAACTTGAACATAGTTATGGAAATTTTGGGCTGAGCCCAAGGTAAATAATATTCGGAGGAAAAAATGAAGATTCTTACAATCACAATCCCCTGCTATAATTCAGCAGCATATATGAACAGAGCCATAGACTCCCTGCTTCCCGGTGGCGAAGACGTGGAGATTATCGTCGTAGATGACGGCTCTTCTGATGATACCTACAAGATCGGCTGCGAGTACGCCGAGAAGTATCCTACAATCGTTCGTTGCATTCATAAGGAAAATGGAGGCCACGGCAGTGCTGTAAATACTGGTCTGGCCAATGCTACAGGTATTTATTTTAAGGTCGTTGACTCTGACGACTGGGTAAAGGAAAGCTCCCTTATGAAAATTCTGGACGTCCTTCGCGATATGATTCGTCACGGTACAGGTCTGGATATGCTTATTTCCAACTATGTTTATGAGAAAGTGGGCGAGAAGCACAAGAAGGTGATGAAGTACACCAGCGCCCTGCCCACAGAGCGTATTTTTACCTGGGACGAGGTGGGCCACTTCAAGACCGGCCGCTTCCTTCTCATGCATTCGGTTATTTACCGTACACAGCTCCTTCACGAAAGTGGATTAAAGCTGCCTGAGCACTGCTTCTATGTGGATAACATCTACGTATATCAGCCTCTTCCGTATGTACGCACCATCTATTATCTGGATGAGAATTTCTACAGATATTTTATAGGCCGCGATGATCAGTCCGTCAGCGAGAAGAACATGATTAAGCGTATTGATCAGCAGCTCCTGGTAAATTACACCATGATCGATCTCTACGACCTGGCCAAGATTAAGAATAAGCGCCTGCGCTCCTATATGACCAAGTATCTGGGAATCATGATGATGATTTCCTCAGTATTCCTGATTAAGAGTGAGGACCCCGACAAGGAGAAGAAGAGAGCGGATCTCTGGGAATACCTTAAGAAAAACAATAAGCGTGCTTACAATATAATCGGTGTAGAGTCAGCCGGCATCCCTGCCCGTTGGAAGACCAGCGGTGGCCAGGAAGTAGTAAAGCTGGGCTACATTATCGCTAACAGAATATTTAAATTTAACTAATCAGAGAAACTAGATCGACACTTCAGCGCAGATGTCTAAACCATCTGCGCTGGTTTTTTTATGTTTAAAAAATATCAGTTTACACCTTGACAACAAACTGTACTACTCGTATAATACGGTTTGCAAAGTGTATTACTCGAGTGACACAGTTGCACGTAAGGGAAAATGTAAAAAATACTGAGGATTAGGAGGGAAAATGGTTACATTTGATGGTTTTAGTCCTGTAGATGGCGTCCCTATTTATGTTCAGATATTGACCTATATAAAACGTGGTGTTGTTGCAGGGACCATAGTGGATGGCGATGAACTGCCGTCCAGACGAGTGCTGTCGGCATTGCTTGGAATTAATCCCAACACAGTGCAGAAGGCATTTAAACTACTGGAAGACGAGAGTCTTATAGACTCCACTCCCGGTGCCAAAAGTCTGATGACGGTAACAGATGAAAAGGTAAGCGAAATTAAACGAGAGATGCTGAAAGAACAGGTGGTGAGCATAGCGGGGGCCCTGAAACAGATGGGGATTTCACGTGAAGATGCTCACAGACTTATAGACGATTTTTGGGAGACATAGGAAATGAGAAAATATGAATCAGTATATATGCTGGAACTAAGACTGCTTATATACAAATATTTATTGCTTTTTGCGGCAATGACTGCTGCCTACATAATAATGTTTTATACCAAGGGGCTTAAGTATGCCGGCTTTGGATTTGATATGGTGATGAGATTTGCAAGATTTGGCTATATAGCAGGTATTTCCTTCGCGGTATTTATTCTGCTTTTTGCGGTGGGAAGCATTTACTACTATCAAAAATCAGCATACAGATTTAGACTCCTGGGACTTTCTATCGCAGGGAGAACTGTGGCAGGAGTTCTTGTGGCATTTACGCTGCTGGTACTTTGGTACGCGGTGACGATAGCGGATATTTTTATAGTAACTTGGCTTTTTGTGAAAAATCCGGCTTATACAGGAGGACAGCAGGGAATCAATTTTAGCCTCCTGGTATCGGAGATTACAAGATTTCTGATTCCCTTCAGGCAGCCTTTGGAATTTTTAAGGTTTTTGGGAATCCTTTTCCTTGTAAGCATTGGATGCAATGCTCCGGTTCTGATTTATGAACTTGTCAGCGGTAACGATGCAATCGCAAGCAGAATAGATAAAATTCTGGAAAAGCAGATTGTTAAGTCATTGAACAGGGAGAATGAAAAGAAAAAACACATCGGGGATAAGAGGGAAAGGAAAAACAAAGCGAAGAAAACTGCTTCCGAGACTTCCGCAAAAGCAAAGAAGTTTGCAGCCTTTTTCATTCCCGGAGATAATTACAAATATCTTATAACGGTGTACTCAATGCTTATGATTCTGCTTACGGGACTAGGCAGTGTACAGGCATATTCTGGAAGATTTGAGCAGTATTATGAGGAAATCGGGGACACCGTAATAAGAAAATTCTATGTCAGAGGAAGTTTCTGGACTGATACAAACTATTTTAGCAAGGCCATTGATAATGTGTTTGTCGGTACTACAATTTTTATCGTCATCTGCCTGCTTTTGATAGCCAGAAATTACTACTATTTCCGTAGAGACAGCAAGAGCATCTATCTTATGAAGCGCATAGCTGATGCCGGGGAACTGCACAGACGTTGTCTTTTTCTGCCTGTGGCCGCCATACTTACGGACCTGGCGATCACCTTTATACTGCTGTTTATTTACTATCTGTTTTACATGTACAACATAGGGGTTAACGGTTACTTTAACCTCTGGGAGGTTTTCATATGATTGAATTAAAGAACGTTTCAAAAAAATACGGCAAAACCAGGGCCGTTAACAATATAAATCTGACTATTGACAAGGGAGAAATCATCGGTCTTTTCGGTGAGAACGGAGCGGGTAAAACCACTCTGATGAAGAGCGTGCTGGGTCTTATTAAGAGTGAGGGCAGCATTACTTTGGACGGTGAAAATATCACCCGTAAGAATCTGGACCGCTTGGCCTTTGGTACCTGCGAGCACAGTTTTTTCCCTACACTTACAGCAGCAGAGCATGCGGAATTTTACAAGGCTCATTTTCCTAAGTTCAATCGTAGCCGTTACGAGGCGCTTATGAATTTTTTTGAGTTACCCGATCATAAAAAGTTAAAGAGCCTGTCTACGGGGCAGAAAAATCAGGTGGAGGTAATTCTGGCTCTTTCCCAGGGCGCCGAATACATTTTTCTGGATGAGCCCTTTGCGGGAAATGATATTTTTAACCGTGAGGACTTTTACAAGGTGCTGATGGGAATTTTGGAACCCCACGAGACGATAGTTCTGTCTACCCATTTGATTGAGGAAGTGTCGGGCTTTGTGGGCCGTGCCATTCTTATGAAAAAGGGTGAAATTATCGGTGATGTTTGTGTGACTGATATAGAGGAAAGCGGTAAATCGCTGGTGGATTACGTTAAGGAAAATTACAATTATCGCGCTGACAGAGTGGCGCAGGCCTTGGATGAACTCTCAGGCGAGGGAGATAATAATGCGTAAAACAAGAATTACAATGATTATAAGCATAGTGCTGGTGGCGGGCATACTTTTCAGTGGCTTTTCATATCTCAAGGCCGGCGATAAGCTTGATTACTCCTACCGGGTTTTGTACGGAGATATGGATGCGGCTGCGGGCATGGAGATAAATGGGAAATGCTTCATGGATTCTTATTACTCGGGAATGAGTGCTGATTTATGGAAAATTGATTATACCATTGCAGGCAATAAGGTGGAAATGAAGGACGAAGCGATTTTTGCCGAACATAAGTATGATTATGGGGCGTATTGGTATGATTTTTCCTTGTCTCTTTCGGGATATATCGGGAGAGCAGTAGGACTTAGCAGGGCAGCAGAAGAATGCTACAGGCGACTCCAAGAAGCAAAGGAAAAGGACGAGAACGCTATACGTGTTAAGGTGCCGCTTAAGGAGCTTTTTGAGTACTACCCTTTATCAGTGAGCTTACGGGGTGGAGATTATTACTTTTTCCATTCGGATGAAGCAAGCGGCGAATTAAAAAAGAACTACGAGGACTTAAATAATTTTTTCAGGATACCGGTGCTTCCGGATGACTATCTTATGGTTGATTGGGGTAACATCAGCAGTCCTGATAAATATGCAAATTACTATAGCTTTTCCAATGAAATACAAATATCTTCGGAAGGAAAAAGCTACGGAAATATTTTCATAAGCCATGCGGTTAGTCCGGATTACATTTTCCTTTTCTTTGATGACAAACTTCCAAACGGCATGACAGTGGATACAAGTCATATCCCGGGTGGTTATGGTATTTACCGACTTCCCTATGAACTGCATGAACAACAAGCCAAATGGGATAGGAACAACCCTGAAACGGAACTTTA
>JAZUHR010000022.1:0-10127 GCA_045641825.1 Lachnospiraceae bacterium | reverse complement strand
GACGAACTTCATGAAATGGGGGTCAAGGTCATTGTTTCCGTATGGCCATCAGTAGACAGAAGATCCGAGAATTTCGGTCCTATGCTGGAAAAGGGTCTCCTTATCCGCACAGAGCGCGGTGCGGCACAGACCTACGACTATCAGGGCGACTGCGTGGAAATCGACGTATTTAATCCTGAAACCAGAAAATACGTATGGGAAAAGTGCTGCAAGAACTACTACGACCTGGGTATCGACGCATTCTGGCTGGACAATTCCGAGCCTGACTATGGTGTATATGATTTCGATCAGTACAGATATGCAGAGGGTCCTGCTCTTCAGGTATCCAATATCTATCCTCAGCTTTACAGCCGCGTATTCTATGACAACATGCCGACCATTCAGAAGGGCGAGGCAGTCAACCTCCTTCGTTGTGCATGGGCAGGCTCTCAGAAGTATGGCAATGTAGTATGGTCCGGTGACGTTCCCAGTACTTTCGAGTCCTTTGCGACTCAGATTAAGGCCGGCCTCAATATGGGTATAGCAGGTATTCCTTGGTGGACTACCGATATCGGTGGCTTTATGACATACGATGTAAAGGATCCTGACTTCAGACAGCTCCTGATTCGTTGGTATCAGTTCGCTGTTTACTCAGCAGTGCTTCGTATGCACGGCGATCGCGGTCCTTACGATATTCCTGCTCTGGATGACAGAGACTGGGGCGGCGGCTACCTCCACACAGGCCAGCCAAATGAACTTTGGAGCTATGGTGAGGAAAATTACAAGATTATGCGTCACTACTATGATGTGCGTGTGGAGATGCACGACTACATCAAGAGTCTCTACGAGGAGACCACGAGAAACGGCGCACCTCTTATCCGTACCATGTTCTTCGAGTTCCCTGAGGATAGCAAGTGTTGGGAACTTTCCGATCAGTACATGTTCGGTAGCGAATATCTCTGCGCACCTATCCTGCACTTAAACCAGTTTGAGCGAGAGGTATATCTCCCTGCAGGCAAGTGGCAGCTGACTTCAGACGGCACTGTTTTTGAGGGCGGTCAGACAGTTAAGGTAGCAGCTCCTATCGAGTATATGCCGGTATTCAAGAAAGTAAAATAACAGATAGCCTTGTAGGCACATTTCAGCGCAGATGGTATTCGCCATTTGCGCTGTTTTATAATATGGTGCTAATTAATGAAAAAAGTATATAAAAAACACAGATTTTGTGCTATATTGTTGTTAATAGGAGGTCACATTATGGGAAAAAAGCGTATACAGTCAGTACTTCTTGTATGTATTCTTATTATGTCCGGGCTGTTTGCCGGATGTGTAGAAGAGCAGGAGAACACTGGCGACTCAGATATTTCGGCTGTTTTGAATGATGTTTACAACGATAATTTGACCAAATATTTCAGCTTAAGGGAATCGGATTTATACTCATCCATTGTAATTACTGAGGATGTGTTTATCAATAGGTATTGGGAGGGCTTAACTCCGGATTTTGACAATGAGACTCCTCTCGGCGGTGATATATCCGATAGCCATCTCGGCAGAATGGAAAAAAATATACTTTCATACAGCCGTAAGAATGTAAGAGAGTAAAATGCATTTTTGAATATGCTTTCTTTGAATATGCTCCTTCTCAAACTTGACAAACTTGTAAAAAGCCTATAAAATTATGCGTCGCTGCTGGGGATTGCAGCATATAAGTAGATAAGTTATGAGAGGAGCTTTTTTTATGAAGAAAAAAACCCGAACCGTCATCATTGTTGTTGCGGTTCTTTTATTATGCTTGATTGCGGCGCTTTTATTCAGAAGCTGTAATGAAAAGAATGGTGAAGAGGCGCCCACAGGCGGGCCGGCAGCTACAGATACACCGGTGCCGACAGATACACCGATGCCGACAGATACACCGGCACCGACAGATACACCGGCACCGACAGACACACCGGCACCGACAGACACACCGGCACTGACAGATACACCGGCACCGACAGACACACCGACACCGACAGATACACCGACACCGACTAATACGTCTGTGCCTACAAAAACACCGACGCCTACCGCCAGCAGTACACCCAGCCCGACGCCTACTGAGAGCATCAAACTTTCCTTCTTCACGGCGCCTTCAGGCTATACCGTTCATTCAGGTGGCGGCGGTATAATTGTGGTCAGCAACGCAGAGGGCAAATACGGTGCCATGGACAAGGATGGCAATATTTTGGTGGAATGTATCTATGAGACTGTTAAGCTCGAGCCGAATTCTGACGGGTATTTTGCCCTGCAGATGAAGGTGTACGACAGCACCATCAAAAACGGTAAGGGTGGCAATCGCTACTGCTGCGTAGTGTTTGACAAGACAGGAAAAAAGCTTACTGAGATTTCCGGAGTAAAATTTGAGCCGGCGCTTTCTCATATTTCATCAGGAAAGTTCTTTTATTTTACGGATGATGAAAAGACGGCATCCTTTTTCGTCTATGATATAGCCACAAATAGGGTGATTTCCAAGGATTTTCGCCCTGCGGCAGAGCATATGACCTATACCTTCGGTATGGTCTGGGACGGATATGCATATTTCGACGCTTTTAATACTGCCTCCTACCGTATTTCCCTGGACCTGGAGATAGAGGAGCTCAGAAGCCTGGAATTTATGACGAGTGAGACCATGGTGACTCTAAGCGATGGAAAAGAGCATGCATTGCTTCCGTACAGCTACTATGCGCCTTCTGAAGGGTGGCGTGTGCAGCGTCAGTATGAAAACGCCAAGGTGACAAATAAGCCCTCAGGCAACGACCTGGTAGGCATATACAATATCTACACAGACGAGTATCTGTTCATGGATCTTACAGCTGTGGCAGCCAAGTATAATAAGGCAATTAAGAGTACCGGCATAACTTATATGAATTCCAACGGTATCAAGCAGGGTTCCTACGGACAGATTGTGGGAGTCAGCATGACCCTGGAGGATGATACAAAGCTGCGTATGGTGGTGGATTTTTCAAAGGGAAAATACGATAACGTCGTGGGTCAGTACAAGATAGCGTCTAATATTGACGACATGGTGATCAGCTATTTTGGTGGCCTGAATCTCTGTGATAACGGCTATTTCCACTGCTACAAGGACAAGAAGTGGATGATGATGAGACCGGATGGCAGCTTTATCGACACCTTCGATTACATGGGCAGATTCATTAACGGCTATGCTCCTGCAGTAAAGGATGGCGTGGCTTATCTCGTAAATGCGCAGGGAAAAATCGTGTATAAGGTCGCAGAGGCAAGCTCTGTATCCGCTACAGGCTTCCTCTATCAGTATAAAAAGGACGGCAAAACCACCTACTTCTGGATCGAGAAGTAAGACTGTGCATCGGAAAGTATTTACTTGAAAAATAGGCAAAGGATGTTATAATTCTCATAATATGTTTTAGTAACCTGTTATAAAAAATGCTGAAGGAATGAACATGATGAAGAAGACTCGAGATTTACTGATAATACTGGGAATATACCTGCTGGCATTCGTGCTGGGCTTTATCGCCTGTATGAATATAGACGGGATGCTGCTTAAGCTCTTTGTTTTTGATATAGTGGCTACGGTAGTGACCTTTATTTTCTCAGTAATCTATAAAAATTCCAGCGTTTACGATGCCTACTGGTCTGCGACTCCCATGGTGATGGCTATCTGGCTCTTTGTGGCAGAGAAGGCTTATGGAGTTATGCAGCTTATATTTTTACTGGTATTTCTCCTGTGGTCGGTGAGACTTACCTTGAACTGGGTGGAGGTATTTACTGATTTTTCCTATGAGGACTGGAGATACAGGAAATATCGTGACGAGACACCCCGCATATTCTGGCCGGTAGTCAATTTCTTCGGTATTCATCTGATGCCGACTCTGGTGGTATTTGCGGGCATGCTGCCTATGTTTGACCTGGTTCAAATGGATTTGGATGCCAGAGTGCTGCCGGGAATTCTGATAATGCTTTTCGGTATCCTTCTGGAGTATTTTGCAGACCGCGCCATGCATGCATTTTTAAAGGATGCGAAGCCGGGTGAGGTAATAAATGTGGGGCTTTGGAAGTATTCCCGTCACCCTAATTACCTGGGGGAAATATCCTTCTGGCTGGGTGTATTCGTGGCTATGATTCCTTTTTCCACAGAGCATTGGTATTACGGCATAGGGGCTTTAGCTGTGGCTATCCTATTCAACGTGGTTTCTATCCCTCTTATGGAAAAGAGACAGCTTAGGAGACGTCCTCAGTATCAGGCCTACAAGGAAGAGACCTCCAGACTTTTGCTAAGGCCCAAGAAGGCTATGCTGACCTCAGAGGAGCAGGCAAAATAGGAAGATTATGGAAATTATTGTGAAAAAATTTCACGACATGACAGTAGACGAGCTGTATCAGCTGATAAAGCTGCGTACTGACGTGTTTGTGGTAGAGCAGAATTGTGTCTATTCAGACCTGGATAATCGGGATCAGGAGGCCATTCATGTGTATATGGAGGACGAGGGACGGATTGTAGCCTGCCTTCGCATTATGGATAGAGGCGTGGCATCTGAGTATGTCACCATCGGTCGCGTAGTCTCGGCTATTCGCCGTCAGGGTATAGCCACAAGCCTGCTTCTTAAGGGGATTCAGGTGGCTAGGGAGCGGTTTTCTGCAGACCAAATCTATCTGGAAGCACAGGTATATGCCAGAAGTCTCTATGAAAAAGTGGGCTTCAGGCAGATTTCGGAAGAGTTTTTGGAGGATGGGATTCCTCATATCAAAATGCTTTTGCAGTGATTTTCCTATAGGGATGAATCGGAGGATTACTATGAGTAATGTAATGATTGGAATGATGAGAATCGGCGGGATGACCGTGGAGCAGCTGGAAGAATTTATGCTTTCCTGCATGAAGGAGGGGGTAAATACCTTTGATCTGGCTGACATCTATGGCGGTGGCCATTGTGAAGAACTGGTGGGTGAAGTCCTGGCCAAAAGACCTGAGCTCAGAAGCCGGATTTTTATACAGACCAAGGTGGGTATATCTACCATAGGCCCCGGCTACAACTCAAGTTATGAGTATATTTTGGCAGCTACAAAGCGCTGTCTGGACAGATTGCAGACTTCATACCTGGACAGACTTCTTATCCACAGACCTGATGTGCTGATGGATGCAGAGGAAGTGGCCCGTGCTATCAGGGAACTTTTTGATAAGGGATTGATTAGATCATTCGGTGTATCCAATTTTTCCAGAAGTGAGATTGAGTACCTGCAGAGTGAACTGGGTGATATCAAAATCGCCTGCAATCAGGTACAGCTGGGCCTGGGCAATACCACTATGGTGGACCAGATTATGATGACCAATGTACCGGCCAAGATGGTCAGCAAGGAAGCAGATGAGCTGCTTTTCTTCTTGAAGAAGGAGAAGATTCAAATTCAGTGCTGGAGTCCCTTTCAGATGGGATTTTTCGAGGGTTCCATCTTTGACGAGGGTAAGTATCCTGAAATCAATGCAGTACTTAAAAAGTATGCTGAGAAATATAATACCACCAAGTGCGCTATCGCTACCAAGTGGCTGTATATGATTGATAAAAACCTGCAGGTGGTGACAGGCTCCGCCAGTGTAGAGCATCTCAAGGAGTCTATATACGCAGACGAAGTCAAGATGACCAGAGAAGACTGGTATGCTCTGTATCAGGAAACCGGTAAGATGCTGCCATAGCATAATATAAAATCACGGGGTAAGTGTGATACCCCGTGATTTTTTCTATTGTATTTTCTTTTTCCCTAAAAATCCGATGATGGGAGTGGTTACCAAAGCAATGATTAATATAACAGCTAACAGTAAACGAGTTAAGGAAAGTGTTCTCTGCGCTGTCAAAAATGCGCTTTGTGTACATACTGTGGCGGTTAATTTGTCACCGTCATAGATGATGGAAATAATGCGAATATCGCTGTTATTTAATGAGAAGGTAGCGACCAGGCTCTGATTGTGAGAGTTAAATATAAGGTGTTTAGTGTTAAATTTAGCCGCATAGTGATACTCCATAACGTCTAAATCGCCCAGATAACCGGAATCGCCGTTTTCTAAACTGTATTCGTAATAAATTGTGAAATCGTTATCCAGATACAGTTCTACGTAATCCATGTCCTGCGCATGGGAATTGGGATTACGCTCTACATATTCTACAAAATCCTCAAGCTTCTCGAATTTTTGCTTTTTTGCTGCATTGTAGATGTCAGAAGGGCCGATCATGAAGTTGGCATTTAAAATGACGAGTCCTACCAAAAGAAGTATTTCGATTACCATGGTGATAATTCTTCGAAGATTCTTCTTAATTATCTGGAGTACCAGAAAGGCGGCTGCCTCAATCACCAAAAATACGAGAATGTAGCTCAAATCACCATAGTAGCTCATCAGTATTGTAGTCAGTGTCATTGCTGTAAATACTAACACGCTTTCAATAATCCATGTGATTATGATGAATTTTCTCAGGATTTTCCCGGACTCGGTCTCGCAATCCTCAAAGGAGTAAATATAATTTTTGAATCTGAAGATCTCGATGATCGGGCTTATTGCAAACACGAGGGCAGAAACAATCACCAGAAATTCAAAAACAGTTTCCATTATGCGGCCGGCTGTGGCTATATCGAATACGTATTTGCCGTCGGCGAGTGAATATAATAAAAGAGAAGCCGCAAAGATGGCGGCACAGATACCGACATTTTTAAACCATCTTAATTCCTGTCTTCTTAGGAGATTTTTAATCTGCTTTTCAGACTTTTTCTTATAAGCCTTCGCTTCGTTCTGAAGCTGCTCACTGCTTAAATCTCCCTCGCCGGAAGGCTTTTTTCCACCACCTAAAAGTTCATCTGTGGTCACATTAAAGATTTCTGCTATAACAGGCAAAAGTGTGAGGTCGGGATAATTTTCATCTCTTTCCCATCTGCTTACAGCCTTGTTGGTTACTCCCAACTTGTCCGCCAGATCCTGCTGCGTCATTCCATTAGCTTTTCTTAATGCCAAGAGAAAGCTTCCAAAAGTTTTCTTTTCCATCGTATTTTCCTCTTATGTGTCCAAATTAACGCGTTTTTTGTTTGAGCTCGGTTGAATTGTAGCCCTGCGAGACAAAAAAGTCTATCCAGAGCAGCGAAAATTTGTCTCTCTATGCGAGAATTGGTGAATTTCAGGGCTTTTTACCTGATTTATGCAAAAAAACGGATAAAATGGCAAAAACCATTTTATCCGCTTTGGAAAATATGTCAACAGAAATTCTTTGACTTGTAAGAGATTTATCTGAATACTACGCTGCCCAGCATAAGGTCCTTCTTGAAGTCACGGATGTTGGTGTTCTTGTCGATGATAACCGCTTCGATGCCCATAGCTGCAGCCCAGTCTGCCATCTGATCTGCTGTAAGGTCATAGGAGAAGGCTGTATGATGAGCGCCGCCTGCCAGGAGCCAAGCCTCTGTGCCTGTATAGAAGTCGGGCTGTGGTGTCCAGAAGTTGATAGCTGTAGGAAGCTTTGGAAGAGGCTTCTCGACCTTCTTACAGTCAACATCCTGAATGATGAGACGGAAACGATTGCCCAGGTCGATAAGGGATGTAGCGATACCCTTGCCTTCCTTGGACTGGAATACCAGACGGGCAGGATCTTCACGCTTACCCATGGAAAGTGGCTGGCACTTAATCTGGATAGGGCCATCTGCGATGGAAGGGCAGATCTCCAGCATGTGAGCCTGAATGATACCTTCCTTACCCTTTACCAGATTGTAGGTGTAGTCCTCAAGCATGGAGGTACCCTTGGCATCCTTCATACCTGCGGTCATTATTTTCATAAGACGAACCATAGCGGCTACCTTCCAGTCGCCCTCTGCGCCGAAGCCGTAGCCTTTTTCCATAAGTCTCTGGATAGCAAGGCCCGGAAGCTGCTTTAATGCACCGAGGTCACCGAAGTGAGTAACGATAGCCTGGTAATTCTTCTCTGTAAGGAATCTCTCGAAGCCCAGCTCGATCTGAGCCTGAACTGCTACATGCTGTTTGAATTCATTGGCATCTCTGCCCTCTAAACAGATGTCGTACTTCTCGTAGTACTCGTCTACCAGAGCATTTGTATCGGAAGCAGATACTGCGGCTACAGCCTCTGCAATCTCATTTACAGGGTAAGCGTCGATCTCCCAGCCGAACTTAAGCTGTGCTTCTACCTTGTCACCGTCGGTAACGGCAACATTTCTCATATTGTCTGCTACACGCATAACTCTGATGTGGCTGGACTCTACGATACCGATGGCTGTGCGCATCCAGGAGGCAATCTCATTCTGAACACGCTTATCCTGCCAGTAGCCTACTACAACCTTTCTCTCGATACCCATACGGGAAAGGATGTGTGCGTACTCACGGTCACCATGAGCAGCCTGATTTTCATTCATGAAATCCATATCCATGGTAGCGTATGGAATCTCTTCGTTGTACTGGGTGTGCAGGTGCATAAGAGGCTTTCTGTACTCCTGAAGGCCGAGAATCCAGCTCTTGGCAGGGGAGAAGGTGTGCATCCAGGTGATAACACCGGCACATGTTTCGTCATTGTTTGCTTCGTTAAAGGTCTTTCTGATAAGCTCGTTTGTAATAAGTGTAGGCTTCCATACTACTTCGTAGGGAAGAACGCCTGATGCGTTAAGAGCTGCTACGATTTCCTGGGAATGAGCAGCTACGTGTGAGAGACACTCGTCTCCGTAAAGGTCCTGTGAGCCCGTGCAGAACCAGAACTTGTAGTTCTTTGTAAGTAACATAATTATACCTCCTTCATAGCGACTAGTTAAGCAAATACTTAAACATTAAACAATCGCCTAAATTATTATACAACAGCTTTTCTGAAAATGCTACTAAAAAAACGGGAGACCTTGCATAAATTTTGAAAAATAATTACAATATACGAGGGGGCATATTCCCTATACTTCCTGTATGAACAAAAGAGGTTATTTATGGCAGACAATTGGATGGATATTGATAAGGATCAGGATATAGATACACTCAGACCTATGAGTGGCAGCAGTCGGGACGAGAAGCCCATGAGCAGCCTTGAAAAAGCCAAATACGCCCTCAAGGAGACCTTGAGCTGGGCGATTATTATTGCTGTTGCAGTGGTGCTTTCCCTGCTTATTACCCGCTATGTGATTTTCAAGGCCGTGGTACCTACCGGGTCCATGAAAAACACCATCGAGATAGACGACAAGCTGGTGGGCTGGCAGCTTTTTTCCAAGGTTAACAGAGGGGATGTTATTATTTTCTTGAATCCGGACAAGGGCGAGGATTATACAGGAGATGATAAATATCTGGTAAAGCGTGTCATAGGCCTGCCCGGAGAGACTATTGAGGTCACGAAGGACGGCGTATATATCAATAATAAAAAGCTGGATGAGGATTACGTGGTGCTGAATCTGGTGGATTACAACAAGTACACCTTTGGGCCCTACGAGATACCGGATAACAGCTATTTCCTTATGGGAGACAACAGAAATCAGTCAGCAGATGCCAGATTTTGGGAAAATAAAAACGTGACCAAGAAGCAGATGGTGGCCAAGGTGGTATTCAAATATTCACCTAAGTTCAAACTTTTCAAGAAAATCAAGTACAATCTGTAAAAAAGATAATCAGTCACAATCAGTAAAATTGCTCTGTGGGAGAGCAAAAAATATAACACCGGGGGTTTATATGAAATTAGATTACAAAAAGACGCTCTTTGTTGGCTTTGCCTTTTTCCTGATCTGCCTCTTCTGGCAGGCCTACGACTCCTTGATTCCGAAGATTTTGACGGACAAGTTCGGTATGAATCAGGCCTGGTCAGGCTTTATTATGGCTTTGGACAATATCCTGGCCCTTTTCCTGCTTCCGCTTTTCGGCGGTATTTCCGATAAGACCAAGTCTAAATTCGGTAAACGTACGCCTTATATCGTGGTAGGTACCATTTTGGCAGCGGTGCTTTTCGTGCTTTTGTCCCTGGTGGACCTGGAGCAGAAAAACAATCTGGCAGCGGTAGCCATAGACAATCCGACCGCTCAGGAGACTCTTTACGATGCCAATCTTACCATCAAGACTCCTGATGGCGAAAATATTAAGATTACCGAGAAATTCACCAAGGATCAGTTTACTTCCATCGGTATGGAAG